>NZ_FAOZ01000038.1 GCF_001536285.1 Parafrankia irregularis
ACATCACTCCGACCCGGCACACCCGGATCCTCGCTGAAAAGAGCACCCAGATCCCAGCCACGATCCACCGGAAAACCCGACACCATATCCCCACCCCGCACCACCACATCCCACAGGTCCGCCGGCGACGACACACCACCCGGGAAACGACACCCCATACCCACGATCGCAATCGGGTCGTCACCGGACCCGGTACGGGGGGCTGTCGGCGACCCGGCCAGGGCCACCGCCCAGGCCGCGGGACCGACCGGCGGACGATCCGCGAAGGCGTCCCCGCCGTGATCCCCGCTGCCGCCAGGGGCGTGATCGCCGCCGCTGTCAGGGGCGGCCGGCTCCGGCGCCGGCGCCGGCCGCACGCCCGTGAGCTCACCGGCCAGGAATCCGGCGAGCGCGGCCGGGGTGGGATGGTCGAAGACCACCGTGGTGGGCAGCGCCAGCCCGGTCCGATCCGCCAGCCGGGCACGCAGCTGCACCGCGGTGAGCGAGGTCGAGCCGAGCTCGCTCAGCGCCCGGTCGGCGGGGACCTGGTCGGCCTCGTCGTAGCCGAGCACCGCCGCGGTCTCCGCCCGCACCACGGCGAGCAGCAGCCGGCGCCAGTCGGCGTCGGACATCCCGGCCGGACGGCGCAGCGGGTCCGCTCCCCCACCGGTGTCCGCCGCACCGGCGGTCGACGAGGTGAGCGCTCCCTGCGCGCTCGCTCCCCGCGGGTTCGCCGCCCGCGGGCTCAGTGCGGCACCGGCCTCGGGCAGATCGGCCAGCAGCCGGCTGGGGCGTGCCGCGGTGAAGATCGGTGTGAAGCGGTCCCAGTCGACATCGGCCACGGTCCGCAGGCCCGCGGCGCCGCCGGCCCGCTCCAGCGCGGCGACCGCCAGCTCCGGGCGCAGCGGGCGGAGGCCGCGTTCCCGCAGGTGGCCGGCGATCTCGGGGTCGACAGCCATGCCGCCCTCCGCCCACGGCCCCCAGGCGAGAGCCGACGCGGCCAGCCCGCGCGCCGCACGGTGCGCGGCGACCGCGTCGAGGCAGGCGTTGGCCGCGCTGTAGGCGCACTGGCCGCCGCTGCCCCAGGTGCCCGCGATGGAGGAGAACAGGACGAACGCGTCGAGCTCCCGGGCCCCCAGCAGCTCGTCGAGGTGCCGCGCCCCCGCGACCTTGCCGGTGACCACGTCGGCGAACTCGGCGATGTCGATGTCGGGCAGCCCCGTGAACTGCCCGGCAACGCCGGCCGCGTGGACGACCGCCGTGAGCGGGCTGGTCGCCGGGATGGCCGCGAGCACGGCCGCCAGCGCGTCCCGGTCCGCCGCGTCGCAGGCGACCACAGTCACCTCGGCGCCCCGACCGGCGAGGTCGGCCACCAGGTCGGACGTGCCCGGCGCCGCCATGCCCCGTCGGCTGGTGAGAACGAGTCGGGCGGCCCCCCGGTCGGCGCACCAACGCGCCACCGCGGCACCCAACGCACCGGTCCCGCCGGTGATCAGTACGGTGCCGCGGGGCCGCCAGCCGACGCCGGCCGGGTCCGGGCGGGTCCGGATTAGTCGCCGTGCGAAGACTCCCGAGTCGCGGATCGCCACCTGGTCCTCGCCGGTCGCGCCGACGAGGACCGCCGCCAGCCGACGGGCCGCCGGGCCGTCGACAACCGGCGGCAGATCGACCAGGCCGCCCCACGAGCGCGGCAGCTCCAGCGCGGCGACCCGCCCCAGGCCCCACACCTGCGCCTGGACCGCGCTGAGCCCAGCAGCAGCCGTGACGGGTTCGGTGTCGGATGCGGTATCGCCCGTGGGAACGGCGTCACCTGTGGCGGACGGCCCATCCACACCGGGCGCGTCCTCAGCGGCAGCGGGGTCGCCGTCAGCGGGCTCGCCGTCAGCGGGATGGGCACCGACCAGGCCGGCTGGCATCGCCGCGTGCGTCGCGCACCACAGCGGCGCGTCGATTCCGGCGTCGCCGAGTGCCTGGAGCAGCGTCAGGGTGGCCGCGAGGCCCCGGGAGACGGCCGGATGGTCGGTCCGGTCGCGTTCGTCCAGGGCGAACAGGGAGAGCACCCCGGCCAGCGGACCGCCGCCGGTGTCCACCTCGGCCAGCAGTGCTGCCATCGTGTCACGCTCAGCCTCGCGGGAGTCCGTCCCTACCGGGAGCACCGCGATCACCTGACCGCCGCTCCCCTCGATGGCCCGCACGCACCCGTCCACGACCGCGCCGTCGACAACCGCTCCGTTCGTGGACGTGCCGTTCGTGGGCATGCCGTTCGCAGCCGTGCCGTTCGTGGGCGGGCCGCCAACGCCGTCCGCGGGGACCACCAGCAGCCACCGGCCAGGCGCGCCTTCGACGGGCGGCATCGCTACCGGCCGCCACACCGCCCGGTAGCTCCAGCTGTCGACGGCCTCCTGGCCACGACGGCCCGCCCGCCAGGCCGCGAGCGCGGGCAGCACCGTGTGCAACGGGGCGTCCGCGGGGACGTCCAGCACCTCGGTGAGGTCGCCTCGCGCCACCGCGTCCCAGAAGGTCCGCTCACCGGCCTCACCCGCCCGTTCCTGCGGGCCCGCCGCTCCCACGCCGCTGCTGGTGCCGGCCCCCGCGCCGGTCAGGCCGCCGGGGAGCGCCGGGGTGGAGAGGATGTCACCGAGCCAGAACCGCCGGTGTTGGAACGGGTAGGTGGGCAGATCCACCCGGCGTGCGCCGGTGCCGGCGAAGATCGCCGACCAGTCGACGTCCACGTCGCTCACCGCCAGGAGTGCCAGCGCGCGGGCCAGGGCCGTGTGCTCGCCGACGTCCCTACGCAGCGTCGGGACGAACACCGCGTCGGTGTCGCCCACCAGGCACTCCTGGCCCATTCCGGTCAGCACCGCGTCCGGGCCGATCTCGAGGAAGGTCCGCACGCCCCGTTCGTGCAGGCGGTCGATGCCGTCCCGGAAACGCACCGCGGACCGGACCTGGCGGACCCAGTAGTCGGCCGACCTGAGCTCGTCCGGGTCGGCGATCTGACCGGTGAGGTTGGAGACGAGGGGAATCTCCGGCGGACGCATGCTCAGGCCACGGACGAGCTCACCGAACTCGGCCAGCATGCCGTCCATATGCGCCGAGTGGAACGCGTGCGACACGTGCAGCCGGCTCGCCTTGCCGCCGTCCGCGCGCCACCGCCGCGCGATCTCCAGGACGGCCCGGGCATCACCGGAGAGGACCACCGACTCCGGCCCGTTCACCGCGGCGACGTCCACCTGGCCCGCGCCGGGGCCGGTCAGCCCACCCCACGCGGCGATCAGGTCGAGCGCCTGCGCCTCGGACGCGCGCAGCGACACCATCGCGCCCCCGCCGGGCATGGCCTGCATCAGCCGTCCGCGCGCCGCCACCAGCGCGCAGGCGTCGTCCAGGGAGAACACCCCGGCGACGTGGGCGGCGGCGAGCTCGCCGATCGAATGGCCCAGCAGGAGGTCCGGGCGCACGCCCCAGGAGCCCAGCAGGTCGACGAGGGCGACCTCCAGGGCGAACAGCGCCGGCTGGGTGTACTCGGTGCGGTCCAGCGCCGTGTCGGGCGGCACACGGTCGGTGTCGAACACGACGTCGCGCAGCGGGCGGGTCAGGTGCTGGCCGAAGGCGGCGCAGATCGCGTCGAAGGACTCGGCGAACACCCGGTGGCGACCGTACAGCTCGCGGCCCATGCCCAGCCGCTGGGCGCCCTGGCCGGTGAACAGGAAGGCGAGGCGATCGGTGTGGCGCGCGGGACGGGTCACACCCCGGATCAGCGACGCGGAAGGTTCCCCCGCGGCCAGCGCGTCAAGCCCGCGCAGCATGCCGGCGAGGTCCGCGGCGACGACGGCGGCGCGGTGCTCCAGTACGGCTCGGCCGGTCACCAGGGACCAGCCGACGTCCGCCAGGGCCGGTCGGGGCTCGGAGGTCACCCGGGCCAGCAGGCGGGCCGCCTGCTCGCGCAGCGCCGGCTCCGACCGGGCCGAGAGCAGAAACGGCAGGTGCCGGCCCAGCCCGCCATCGCCCGCCGCCGGGACGTCGGCCACCGAGACACCGGCCAGGGACACGCCGTCCAGGGAGGCACCGGCGACGGAGGCATCGGCGACGTGGGGCGCCTCCTCCACTATGACGTGGGCGTTCGTGCCGCTGACCCCGAACGCCGAGACACCGGCCCGGCGCACCCGGGCGGCCCGCGGCCACGGCACCGGCTCGGTCAGCAGACGCACCTGCCCGGCGGACCAGTCGACGCGGGATGCCGGCGCGTACACGTGCAACGTGCGCGGAAGCAGGCCATGCCGCAGCGCCAGCACCATCTTGATCACGCCGCCGAGGCCCGCGGCCGCGACGGTATGCCCGATGTTCGACTTGAGCGAGCCCAGCCACAGCGGCCGGTCGGCCGCGCGGTCCTGCCCGTACGTGGCGATGATCGCCTGTGCCTCGATCGGGTCACCGAGCCTGGTCCCGGTGCCGTGCGCCTCCACCGCGTCCACGTCGGACGGGGTGAGGGCGGCCCCGGCCAGTGCCGCCCGGATCACCCGTTGCTGAGCCGGCCCGCTGGGCGCCGTCAGCCCGTTGGACGCGCCGTCGGAGTTCACCGCGCTGCCCCGGACGACCGCCAGCACCGCATGGCCGTTGCGGCGGGCGTCCGACTGCCGTTCGAGCACGACCACCGCCGCGCCTTCGGCCCAGCCGGTGCCATCCGCCGCCTGGGCGAAGGACTTGCAGCGACCGTCCGGTGCCAGGCCCTGCTGGCGGCTGAACTCCACCAGCACGTCGGTGGTGGACATCACCGTGGCGCCACCGACCATGGCCAGCGTGCACTCACCGGCACGCAACGCCTGCGCCGCCAGGTGCAGGGCCGTCAGCGAGGACGAGCACGCCGTGTCCACTGTCACCGCCGGCCCTTCCAGGCCGAGGGTGTAGGCGACGCGGCCGGAGGCGACGCTGGGCAGGGTTCCGCTCATCAGGTGGCCCTCGACGGCGGCCGGGGCGGCCCGCCACGGCGGGCTGTAGTCGGCGACCGCGATGCCGGTGAACACTCCCGTCGAGCTGCCGCGCAGCGAGAATGGGTCGATACCGGCCCGCTCCAGCGCCTCCCACGAGACCTCCAGCAGCAGTCGCTGCTGCGGGTCCATTGCCAGCGCCTCCCGGGGCGCGATACCGAAGAAGGCCGCGTCGAAGCCGGCGACGTCGTCGAGGAAGCCACCCTGGCTGGTGTAGAAGGTGCCGGACCGGCTCGGGTCGGGGTCGTAGCCGGCGGCGAGATCCCAGCCGCGGTCGGTCGGCAGGTCGACGACGGCGTCACGCCCCTCGACAAGCAGCTCCCACAGGTCCTCGGGGCCCCGAACACCGCCGGGGAACCGGCACGCCATGGAGACGATCACGATGGGGTCGTCCACCGGATCCGGCCGGGCCTCGCCGCCGGGCGACGACCCGCCGGCGACGCCGGCGGACACCGATGTCCGCAGCACCCGGTCCCGCAGATAGCTCGCGAGACGTTCCGGCGACGGATGATCGAACAGCAGCGTGGCGGGAAGTGGCAGCCCGAGCTCCGTGCTCAGCGCGTCCCGGAAGCCGGCGGTGCTTCCACCGCCGAGCCCCAGCCGAGTGAAGGGAACACGAGGATCGAACGGGATCCGTTCGCCCTCGTCACCGACAGCGTGGACCAGGTTTCGGCGCAACAGGTCCAGCAGGACCCGGTGCTGTTCGACCTCCGGAAGACCGAGAAGCGTCTCCCGCCAGGTGGAACGGTGCTGTCCGGCCAACGATTCTCCCGGGATGAAGGTCCGACGCGTGAGGACAGGCCCCGGGCGGCGGATATCACCGACCAGGTGCAGGAATTCAGGCGGAGAGAAACGGCGACGGAATCAGACCGGGTACAAGGATCCGTCGACCGAACAGAACACGATCGCCCTGTCGGGGTTCAGATGACCGGACCGGTGGCGGCAGGGAGCAGGGGGCGGCGAGGTACCGTGCGAATCGGCGCGCACACCGACATGGAGAACGGCTGGTCAACGCGACATCATCGGCAGGGATCCGGCCAGCAACGTTCCACAGCGGGATCAACCCGCGGCACCACCTAAACCCGCGACGCCACCGCGAGCAGTGGATCCCCGGCGCGCGGATCCATACCTGCTTTCAGTCCCCCGCCTCGCGTTACCTGACCCGACCAGTTGGATGGACATCCCAGTCCACATTCCAATCGTTCCGAGAACAGTCACATCGCATGCATGTCAGCCCACCGCGCAGCCCGGGCTTCATATAGGAAGGCATCCAGAGGATAGGCACAGGGCGACGCCGTCCGCAAGCAAGTTCGCGCGTTGTTACGCGCCCGGACATCACCAGCGGACGGCATCGACGAATGAGCCCGAGCCACCTGGACGAAGGTCAATCCGACCGGAAAACCGTCGCTGACCTGGGCGAAGTGCGGTAGCCGATCACATGAGAATCCAGGTGTAGCCGCCGCTGTCGTCCGCCATGGTGACCACCGCGACGGCGACCAGATCGTCGCCTCTGACCGCGCAGTGGAAGCTCGAGCCGGCCGACAGACGCGGGTCCTCCGGGCAGGACACGATCACCGGGATCCCGGTCTGTCTTTCCACCTCCGCCGCGACGTCCTGCTGGACCCGGTCCCGGTTGAACACGGCAGTCGACGACCACACACTCCTCGTCAGCGGCTTGGCGAGGACAGCGCTCAGGAGCGTCAGCCCGACGCACAGGCCGAGGGCGGCCCAGGTCGTCCGGGGTGCGGGCCGCCGACGGAGCGCGCGGGCCAACAGATACGCCCAGGGCGCGATCAACGCCCAGGCCCAGTGCGCCGGATCCTCCCCGAGCACCCGCAGGAACCGGCGGTCGATGACCGCGACCAGCACGCCACAGCCCCAGCCGACGAGAAGTCCCAGCGATACCGCGGTGGCGATGCCGAGGCCCGGGAACATCACGCCGACGACCACGGCGGCGACCAGCCCGACGACCGGCACCGAGGCCGCCACCCAGGCGGTGGCCTCGGCTCTGGAATCACCCGACGCTCCCCCTGGTCCCGGCGCGGCCGGTCCGCGGTGCGTCCGCGCAGACGCCGGCGGCGGGGGCTGCCAGACCTGTCCGGGCCCGGTGAACCCAGACGCCGCAGGCCCTGGCATCACCGGGCCCGTTGGTTCTGGCCATGGTGCTGCGGGGCCCGGCCGAGACGGAGACGGAGACGGAGCAAAGGGCGACGCGGGCGGGTGAGGAGGCGGAGGCCACGGCCCGGGTGGAGTACCCGGGTTCTCCAGGCCATCGGACATGATGAACAACATCTCCTTCGAGGAAATCGGCCCGGTGGCCGGCACGCAACCCGGCGACGCCGCCGCGGTCAGTCATCTTCCCGCATCCGCAGCGGGCGCTTTTCACTGACCCGCACAACAGTGCGCCCGTCCGAGGCGAACGCCACCGCCAGCGCCTCGTCATGACGGCCGCCCGTACGATCACAGCCGAGCGGGTGCGGGGTAATCCGGATGGAAACATCCCACAGCTGCACCGCGGTATCCCCTGTGGAACTCGCAGGAATGTTCCCGTCCTGCGAGAAGAGCATCGCGCACACGCAGTCCTCACGACTGCGACCGTCGCCCGGCTGGTGCCACAGGGGTCCACCAGGCCGGCACGGCCCACTTCGAACACAAATCCCACAGCCGCACCGCGCCATCCCAACCGGCGCTGGCCAGAGTGCGACCATCCGGCGCGAACGCCACCGAGAACGCCTCGTCCGTGTGGCCCGTAAAGGAGCCGCTAAGCTGCCGAGTCTCGATCCCGTCCAGCACGTACCACAACCCGCAGACGGCCATCACCGCAGGCGAAAGCACCAGGCGCCCGTCCGGCGCGAAAGCCGCCGGCTCGGAACAGCTGTCGCTGGCTCGGGTAGAAACCGCTCGACATCCGAACCTCCGCCGAAACAGACCGCGATGCGGCGTACATGAACCGACATACATGAGCCTATCTGCCGATCACCCACTGATCTCTCATAAGCACATCAGCAGTCGATGCGTTCCGGCCTGGCCACGAATATCCGCCCGCCAGGCAGGCCCAGAGAAGTACCCTCAGACCCGCCGCAGCTTGTCCGGGTTGCGAACCGTGTCGATGCGGGCAATGCGTCCGTCGCTGACGACGAACGACAACACCGCGCGATGACCGTCGTCGCTGGGGAGCATCAGCCCGAGCTGGCCGTTCATCATGAATTCGACCGACAGGTGCGGGGACTCCCGGCCGAGCGCCGCCCACACCCGCGCGACCCGCTCCCGGCCGTGCAGCGGCTTGCGTAGCGCCGTCGCACGCCCGCCACCGTCCGAGGTCCAGACGACCTCCGGGTCCAGCACGGCGACGAGGCTCTCGAGGTCGCCCTCGGTGACCGCCTGCGCGAACGCCCGCACGGCGCGATCGTGCTCCGCGGGCGACGCGGCGAAACGCGGCTCTCCGTGCCCGCGCGCACAGCCCGAAGCGGAGCACGACGGTGTCGCCGTCGAAGAACTCACGTGCGTTGCGCTCAGCCGTCAGCGCGGATGTCGTCGGGCCACCACCGGCGACCGGCGCGTCCTCGTCGAGCCACCCGTCGCCGCCGTCGGCGTACACGAACGAGATCGACTCCTGCACCAGCCTGCGCGCCCCGGCGCGCCCTGGGCGGCGCGGGCGGTCGCCTCCGACGCCACGACACGCAGCCGATCGTTCTCCTCCCAGGCGGTCGGATCGGCCATGCGTTCGACGCCGGGAATGTGGGTCAGCAGGTTGACGACGACGTCCGACCTGTCGAACGCACGGCGCAGCGACGCCTCGTCGAACACGTCCGCCTCGACGGCCCGCGCCCCGATGCGCTCAAGCTGCTCCCGACCGCGGGCGGAACGGGTCAGCCCCCGGACCTGGTAGCCGGCGGTCAGCAGCTCACGGACGAGCCGCCGCCCGATGACACCCGCGGACCCGTTGATCACAATCTCGTCCATGCTGCCCTGACGACGCAGACAGCGTGATCGTGACATCCGGGGTCGGCTGGGCGGTAACCGGGCGGCGGCCGGTGCTCAGCTGGTACAGCCGTAACCGTCGCCGTCTCGGTCAAGGTCGAACGGGTCTGGCGGGGTGACGCGCAGCGGGCCACGGATGTAGTTCGGGCCGTCGCCTTTGCCGCCCGCGCAGTCGTAGTCGCCGATGCCGCTGCGTAGGCAGGTTTCCGGGTAGGACGGCTCGCACCCGGCACGCGGGTCCGGCGCGGGGGCCGCGGCCGGAGGCGGCGCGGCCTGTGGCGGCACTGCCTGTGGCGGCGCGGCAGCGGCCGTCGGCTGCTGGACGGCCGCCGCTGGCTGCTGCGGCGCGGCAGCCGGTGCAGGCTGGACCGCAGCCGCCGCGGTCGAGGTGGTCGGCGGCGACGCCGGCGACACCGACCTGTCGGAGGGCCTCCCGGCCGCCGTGCTCGCGGGCGCCTGCGGCACGAACGTCGCCGACGTGACGGCTGCCGTCGGGCTGACCGACGTGATTGTCGCCGTGAGGGTGCCACCGGCGCTCGGGGACGTCATGGAAAGCGGGCTGGGCCGCCCCAGTACCGCGGAGGCCGCGACGACCGATCCGTCGCTCTCATCCGCCTCCTCGGTCGGCATCAGGGCAGCACTCACCAGGAAGACGAGCAGGGCGACGGCCGTCACGCCCGCGGCCGTCCGGCGGTCCCGGATCCGCGCCCAGGCGAGTCCCCGCCGGGCGAACGCGATCAGGCCCACCACGAAGCCGATCAGGGCGAAGAACACCAGGAACCCGAGAAGCGTCGTCACAGCTCGACCTCACTTCCGCGGCGAGCGGGCCGGCCGCGACGGACCGGCGTGCTCATGCGAAGGACACCGCCATCGGGCGTGCCTCGTTTCCCTGCGAGAAGGCCTCGGCGCCCGCACTCCAACAGACCGCATGTCGTTGTCAATCTCTTTTTCCCCCGTACGCTCATTCAAATAAGAGCGGGTCAGGGTATCCCCCGGGCTCAGGCAGCGCCGATCCAGGGGGCGTCTGCCACCGTGGCGGGCCCGGCATCACGCCGCCAGCACCATCACCCAGGTGACCGGGGCAGATCGCTGTGAGCTCGATGGCTCGGGCGGCGGGGAACCCGGCCGGCACGTCGTGCCGTGGCCGAGCGCACCCCCGACGCCGTCGATGTATCGGAGCAGGAGCTGGCACGCCAGATCGTTGACGCCGAACAACTGCGCATGGCCACCGAGGCCGCCACGGGCTGAACCAGCCAGGGACTCGCCATGCTCAACCCATCAGGCCGTCAACGGTCAGAAGAGCACGCTGCCGGTGGGTGATTCACCGAGGCGGAAGCAGGTGTCGTTGTCGCGCAGGTAGCCGAAGGTGAACGCCTGGGCGCGCTGGCGGGACGTGCCGTGGGCGCCATCCGACGTGGCGGTTTCGCGGTCGAACCAGCCCCGGTCACGGTTGTCGCCGAGGCCGAAGAACAGCACGACGCCGGAGAGGGCATCGCCGAGGTCGAGCCGGTCGGCGTCGGCGGCCGTGCGGGCCTGGCCGCCGGCAAGGCAGTCGGCCTGGTTCTCCTCCGAGCGGGAAACCACTCCGGTGCGGCCGGAGAGGGTGGCGGCCCGGTGAGCCAGCTCGTGCATCAGCACATACATCGGGTAGGACGGGCCACCGGTGTCGTGCAGTTCGGTCATGAAGTCGACGCTGTACGCGATGGTGTCGTCGAGTGGGCAGTAGAGGGCGTTGTCGGCGAACGCGGCCGGGTCGGATTCGCCCTGCGCGCAGGCGATCGGTGGGATCTCCCCGTCGCGGTAGGAGATGTAGTGAGGTGAGGTCCACTTCTCACCCAACTCGCCTGCCCAGTAGGTGTTCACCGCGCCGGGGCAGCCCGCGGGCTCGGCGATGATCGCCTCGACGTCCTGCACCGTTTCGACGGCGCCTCCGCAGCTTCCGGCGGGCAGTGCCTGCTGGCCGGCGGAAGCCACGATGCCGTCCGAGTCGGATGTCGAGTCCAGCCCGGCGCAGCCCGTCAGCAGACCGCTCCCCAACGCGGCGGCGACAGCGCCTGCCAGAAACGTGTGTCTGATCCCCATAACGTTCACCGTAGGGATCCCGACGGTCAGAGTGCCCGGTCCGTCGGCACACAGACAAAGCGGACCAGCCAGGGCGTGCACTTGCGGGCTCAGCAGCAGCTTCGCGACTGGGCGCCATCGGATCTGACCGCGTCGGGCAGCAGCGATTGCGGCTTGGCCGGCGGCAGCCAGCCCGGCTCTTCGGAGTCGATGGGGCCGCCGCCGTCTCCCGCCTCACCCACAATGAGCCAATGCGAGAGGATCTTCGCGAGGAACTGGCACGGCGGGCAGAGGCCGACCAGCGAGTGCGGAACGCCTGGCTGGCCCTCACTTCAACCCGGCACGGCGGCCCCACCGGCCGCGACGGCGCAGCCGAGGCAGTCGAGCGTGAGGCACTCGCTGATCGGATGCGCGAGATTGACGCGAACAACACCGCTTGGCTTCGGGCAGTCATCGCCGAGCACGGCTGGCTGGGAGAGAGCCTGGTCGGGCCGGTCGGAGCGAGCGATGCCTGGCTGATCGCCCAGCACGCCGACCATGACCCCGAATTCCAGGCGGAGTGCCTGGAGCTCCTGCGAGCCGCAGCCACGGCCGGAGACGCATCCACGACGCACCTCGCCTACCTGACCGATCGGGTGCTCTGCGCGCGCGACGAGCCACAGATCTACGGGACCCAGTTCTGGCGCGGACCACAGGGCACCGACGCCCTCGGCCCTCGCCCCATCGCCGACCCGGAACATCTCGACGCCCGCCGCGCCGCGGCCGGCCTGGATCCCTTTGCCACCTACCTGGCTCACATGACGGACTGAGCCTCAGGCGAACGTTCCGCATCCGAGATGACACGTACAGCTTGTCGTCTCGCATGTCCAAAACCCCGGTGACACCACAGGGGTACCGCCGAGCAGGGGTGTGCCTGACGAAGGCTCAGCGCCCGAGGCCGATCTCGGTGGTCGTCGTAAAAGGCGGGCTGGGCCAGCCCAGCACCCCGGACGCCGCGACCGCAGATCCGTCGTAGTCGTACTCGTCCTCGGTGGGCATCAGGGAGACAGCAAACAGGAAGACGAGCAGGGAAACGACCGTCATCTCCCCGGCCGTGCGGCGGTCGCGGATCCGTTCCCAGGCGACTCCCGGCTGGACGAGCGACATCAGGGCTCAGGTGACACCGATCCAGAGGTGGCCGCTCACGGGAGACTCCGCAGCCGGGCCACCTCGTCCGAGTCGATCCGCAGGCCTGCGGTCAGAGCGCGCTCAATAATGCCCTGCGCCGCCTCGGCAGCCATTCGGAGCCGGTTCCCGGAGATGTCGCCGATCAAGGGCTTGTGGGAGTCGGGAAGCAGCTTGGTCAGATGGTCGAGGCTATAGTAGGCAATCTGTAGTGCACACCCCGCCGGCACACCCTGTTCAAGGTGGCCGACGGCGACCTCGACCGTGTTTCCAAGGATTTCGAGCAGCGCCTCGACCGCGGCGACGTTTGCCGGGAATTCGTCGGATCGCAGTAGGCGCCCGACCACCGGAACATATTCGACGGACAACATCGCCAGCACGGCGTCGGCAGCAGGATCCGGGGGCCCGCCCCGCATGATCAATTTGGCCCGCCCCGTCGAGTCGACTCTTTCGAAGGCAACACGGTGAACATCGTCCAGGGTTACCGTCACGGGATTCGTAAACCCCAGCCTCCTGAACAGCGCCAAGGTCGATGCCGAGATCGGGAAGTCCTTCGGACTTTCCCTGTCACCCTCGAACTGGTTTTCTTCGGCCCAGTTCGCATAGCCCGCCACTCGGCTCAGGGTGCGCCTGACGATGCCCTCGTCGCCGGCCTCCACCTGCCCAGGCAGGTCGCGGGCCACGCTCGCCACGAACCTGTAGCACGCCCCCAGGCTGTGGCGCCCGCTGATCGACTCGATGGTCATGTCAAGGCGCGCCGAGTCCTCGGGAGCCAGATCGCCGAGCCCCACTCGGCGCAGCCGGTGCATCACGTAGGCCCGGACCTCCGCCGCGACCAGATCTTGAACGGTCGCGATCACGTCCTCATACTGCGCGAGTGTCCAGGGTCCAGCGAAGATCTCGGCCACGGAAAGGTCCAGAAAGGCCAACCGCTCCACCGACGTTCCTTCACCGGCAACATACCAGGAGACATCTCGGATATCGCCGATGACAGGTGGCCGACTCTCACCGTCGGGCCACATGAAAGCGCTCGCGGGAGAAGCTGGATGAACGCGCAGAAAACCAGAGTCGACCACGCGATCGAGATAATCCACCTGGAAACCAGGAGTTAAAGGGCGCGACCAGGACGGATCCACCACGGCGGGTATGGGGTCATGGCACGGCGCGTACATCGTCAACGCGTCGAGGACCGCGAGACAGGTCATGTCACAGCGTCGCAGATCCTCCACCAGCACGCCCGTCTCCACAATCGGAAAGAACCTGAGCACAGCGCCGTCGATGCCAACCTGTTCAGGGCCGGACGTTGAGCGTTCCGCCGGTCCTGCCGCCGAGGCGGCGGGGTTGTCCGCGGGAGCGACGGGGTGGCCGGACAGCGCGACACACCGGGCGCACCGGGACCCCAGCTTCAGATCCAGTTGACTGCGGTTGAGCGCGACGAAACTGCCACCACATTCCGCGCAGTCGGGCTTCTCGTGCGTGGCGACGCACAACGTGCGGATGTACTCGTCAAGCCGGACCGTCCGCCCTTTCGTCCTCGCGCGGATCTCGGCGACCTTGACGGCCCACGCGGGATAACCCGGGAGGTAGACGCTGTACGAGTGCCGCCAGTAGTCGAGCGCCACACCCGCAGCCTCGGGATCAGTGGTGGTGACTGTGACTGTCAGCAAGGGCAGATGGAACACCGTCTGAGCGTCTGCCGCCCGCGGTGTGGAGTCCTCGACCTGGGCCAAAGGTTCACCTCCCGAATATAGGAATTCTACCGATCCCATCACGTTTGACAGCAGTGAGTGCGGCACGGCAGGCGGCAGCCCCCGCCGCCGTATCACCGGGCATCGACGCCGAGCCGACCGGCGTAGCGCGCATGGACCGCACGGATTCGGCGTGCAGGCCCGACCAGAGGTCCAGCCAGGCCGACCACCACCTGGCCGGATCTGCCGCACGGTGTGCCCGGTAGGAAGCCGAGACCATGGCTCCGACGCCGACACGCCGAAGTGCGGCACGCACACGTTCGGTCTGCTCAGCGGTCAGCGCGTACGAGGCGCGCAGCCCGCGAGCCGCCAACGCGTCCGCAAGCGGTAGCAGGTCCTCGGGCACCATGCGTCCCCGCCGCGACGCGGCGGCCGGCCGGCGGGGCCGCCGCGTTCTCCTTCTGGGAGAACGCGAGGTAGATCTACAGAAGGTCGTCGGTCCTGAGGACTGGGGAGCCCGGTCCTGGACCGACGTCTCCGCCTCTGATGACATCGGGGCTGGCTCCGCTTCTTCCACCGAGCCCGGAGGGCAGACGATGCGGTAGCGGTTCGATCGGCGGCCGCCGCCCCGCTCGGTCGCCAGAATGCCGATGGCCTCCAGCGCACGCACCGCGCGCCGGGCCGTCGATTCCGAGACCTCGGCCCGCGCGGCGAGTGTGGGCATCGATGGGAAGGCACCCGACCAGTCCTCCGCGTCGAGGTAGTAGGCGATCGCGAGCAGCGTGGAACGCAGCACGCGCACCGACACCATGCGCCCGCAGACGACGGTCGGGACGAGCCGGATCGCGCGAACATGGGAGTAGAGCGCGGATACGGCGGAACGTTGTGGAATGCTAGAGGCCACGGTTCGGACTCCTGGTTTGGCAGGGTGCGGATCGAGGCCCCGTTCGGTGCTCGTAACACCGGGCGGGGCCGCCCCATCGATGGGGATGATCCACGTTAGCCCGCAAAACGGGCCGCACTCACCAGCCTTCCTCTGCGACCACAACAAAACCACATCTCGCGCAGGTGGCGAGCAATATCTCCAGCATCAGTTCGATATAATCTAGTGAATAATAAAATTCACGACGACGAGACGGGCCGGCTGACTGCAGGCGAGTGAGCGCGGCCGGTCGGACGAGCACGGACTACCGGTCGAGTACCACGGGCCGCCGGTAGAGCCGGGCCTCGCCCGCCGCCAAGCGGCGGCCGGCTCCGCTCAGCGGCAGCAGGCCACACTGACGAAGCGGTCGACGGCCCGCCGGCCCTGACCGGAGGTGGCCCGATCAGTTCAATGCCCAGAGGCGCACCGTGAAGTCGCCGCTGCCGCTGGCGATCGTCCGTCCATCCGGCGCGAACGCCACCGAGTAGACGTAGCTGGCGTGATTGGTGAGCGGAGACGCCACGGGGACCGGCACACCCGGTTCTGTGACATCCCACAGCCGTACCGTGAAGTCGCCACTGGCGCTGGCGAGGGTCCGCCCGTCCGGCGAGAACGCCACCGAGAACACGTACTCCGTATGACCGGTGACTGGTGCCCCGAGCGGCCGGGGCGCAGCCAGGTCAGTCACGTCCCACAGCCGCACCGTCTTGTCGTCACTGGCACTGGCCAGGACATGCCCGTCCGGCGAGAACGCCACCGACCGCACGGGGTTGGTGTGGCCGGTGAGCGCCGGGCCCAGTGAACGGGGTGCGTTCCGGTTGGTGACATCCCATAGCCGCACCGTGTAGTCGCCGCTGGCGGTGGCGATGGTCCGCCCGTCCGGCGAGAACGCCACCGAGAACACGTAGTCCGTGTGACCGGTGAGCGCGGATTCCAGCAACCGGGGCGCAGCCACGTCGGTCACATCCCACAGCCGCACCGTGTTGTCGTCACTGGCGCTGGCGAGAGTCCGCCCGTCCGGCGCGAACGCCACCGAATACAGGCCTTCGGCGTGGCCGGTGAGCGGGGCGCCCAGGGGACGGGGCGCATCTCGGTCCGAGACGTCCCACAGCCGCACCGTGCTGTCCCAACCGGCGCTGGCCAGAGTGCGTCCGTCCGGCGAGAAATCCACCGAGAACACGTAGCCGGTGTGACCGGTGAGCGGAGAGCCCAGCGGGCGGGGCGCGCTCCGGTCGGTGACATCCCACAGCCGCACCGTGCTGTCCCAACTGGCGCTGGCCATGGTGCGGCCATCCGGCGACAACGCCACCGAGGACACGACGTTGGTATGACCGGTGAGCGCGGAGCTCACCGGGCGGGGGTTGAGGGGGGCGATGGGCCCGGGGTTCGCCGTCGGCGCCTGGGAAGCCGTCGATCGCCTGGAGGCCGTGGGCGTCGTCGAGGTGGGTGTGCCGGCCGACGCACCGGAGGCGGGAGATTCTCCGGCTGAGAGTGCGGCGGGATCCCCTCCCGTCGGAAGGGTCAGGGCGAGGATGACACCGACGATGGCGAGCAGGGCCGCCGCGGCGGCAGCAGGCAGGCGGAACCGCCGAGGCAGGGATCGACCGGGGCGCCAGGTGCGTGCTTCACGTGTTGCCCCGTCCGAGTCTGATGCGACGTCCGGGGTGGACGGGTGGGCGGCCCGCTGGGTGGGGAGGTCCGAGGTGCTGTCCGGCTGTGGCTCGGCGCCGTCCGGGATGTGCGGCGCCAGTACACGGGTGGCGGGCGCTTCGGCCGCGGCTCGGACAGCGTCGTCAATGCTGAGTCCGATGCCGGCGCGGTCGGACCAGCCCTGGCTGCACACCGCGGCGGCCGCCGCGGCCAGGTCCAGGGCGAAGGCGCGCGCCGATGGATGCCTGTCGGCCGGATCCTTCGCCAGGCAGCGCATCACCACCTCGGCGATCGGTTCCGCCACACCCGTCGGCGGGGCGGGCATGACGTTGAGGTGATGATGGATGAAACCCGCGGCGGGCAGCGCCGGGTCGAAGGGCGGGTCGTCCCCCAGCAGTTCGTAGAGCATGATGCCGAGCGCGTAGAGGTCGGTCGCCGCCCCGAGCTGGCCGCCGAGGATCTGTTCCGGCGCCATGTAGCGAGGGGTGCCGCTCACCGCGCTCGCGGTGGTCACCGTCCCCTGCGCGATCTTGGCGATGCCGAAGTCGGCCACCTTGGGCCGGCCAGCCGCGTCGAAGAGAACGTTCGACGGCTTGATGTCGCGGTGCAGCACCCCACGCCCATGGGCGTAGGACAGGGCGGCCGCCACCGCCAGCCCCACCGCGCAGCCCGCCTCGACCGTCATGTCGTATTCGCGGGTGGTCAGCGGGCCACCGGCCAGCAGCTCCATCACCAGCAGATGAAGATCACCAATGGTGAGGGCGTCATAGACCCGGATGATGTGGGGATGATCCAACGAGGCCAGCACCCGGGCCTCGCTCCAGCTACGCCCGGCGACGCCACCCTGGTCCGCGGGCAGAATCTTGATCGCCACATCGCGGCCCAGCTCGCGATGCCGCCCGGCCAGCACCAGCCCGAACGCACCCCGCCCCAGCCGGCCCCCGATCTCGTATCCCGGTAACGCCGCCGCGATCTGGGCCTTGTCCTCAATCATGAGGCGGCCCCGGCCCCGGTCCCGGCCTCGCATCGAGGAAAACTGCCCTCGTACGCCACTCCGCCCCCCAAGGACCGTCACGCAACGCGTCCGATCCTAGCGGGCCTCGGCACAATCCCGATCACATCCGACCGATGACAACAAACTGTTGCGCTGAGATGCCGACTCACGGCGGCATTGTCACGGCCCGACAGAACGCCGGCGCACCACCAGCTTTCGGTGGGCGGATCAGTCCGGGGCGTTCCCGTCGCGGTGGCTGTCGTAGACGGTGGTCCCGGCTTTGATGGTCTCCTCCACCACGAGGTCCCGGATGGTCTCCGCGGGCACCGTCAGGGGATTTCGGTCGAGGATGACGAGGTCGGCCAGCTTGCCCACCTCGATGCTGCCCTTGGTGTCCCGTTCGAAGTACTGGTGGGCGGCGTTGATGGTGATCGCCTTCACCGCGTCGAGGGCGGACACACACTGGTGGGCACCGAGGGTGTGGTTCGAGCGGGTGGCCCGCGTGACCTGGCTGGCCAGGATCGCAATCGAGTTCGGCAGCGCGACCGGTGCGTCATGGTGGCTGGTGTAGAGCAGCTGGCGGTCCAGCGCCCACCTGGCCGGGGAGATGTTCTCCGCGCGTTCCTCGCCGAGCACGGTGCTGCGATACCAGTCGCCCCAGTAGTAGGTGTGCATGGAGAAGAAGGACGGGATGATCCCGAGCTCCGCGAAGGCGTCGAGCTGGTCCGCCCGGGCGGTCTGGGAGTGGATCGCGACCGTCCTGCGGTCGGCGGGTCCCAGAGCCGCCGTGGCATTCCGTATGGCGGCGATGAACTGGTCGATGGCCGCGTCCCCGTTGACGTGCGCGAGGACCTGCCAGCCCCGCTCGAAACCGGCCCGCACCTGCCGTTCGGCCACGTCGTCGGTGATGACGGGGTAACCGGCGTAGTCGGCGCCGGTGCCGGGCGGTGGAGTGAGGTAGGGCCGGGTCAGCCAGGCGGTGCGGCCCTGCGGCGAACCGTCCAGGAACATCTTGATTCCCGCTGCCCGCAGGCCGGCACTGTATTCCTGGGCTTCCTGGAGCCGATCCGGATCCTGCACGGCTTCGTCCGCCTTGACGTACACGACCAGGTCAATGGGAAGCCCGGCGGGGAACTCCGTCGCGGCCTTGCGCATAGCGGCCAGCTGGTCGAGCGTGGCGGCCCCCTCCTGCACGGTGGTGAAACCGAAACTCGCGGCCCTCCGTAGCCCCCTGGGCAGGAACTGGGCCTGGTCGTCGGCGTGCATGCCCGCGATCGCCCTGGCCGCGGCCGGGTTGAACGCGTTCTCCTCCAGAACACCGTCGGGTGTCCCGTACTGCGGCGCCGCATCCTGGCGCCGGATCACCCCGCCGGCCGGGTTCGGTGTGCCGGCGCCGTATCCGAGAAGCTCAAGTCCACGGCTGTTGACCGCGCCCAGATGGAACGACTGATGAATGGCGAGGACCGGCCGGTCGGTGGACACCAGGTCCAGCTCGTCACGGGTCGGATGCCGCGTCTCGGCGAGCATCGAGTCGTCGTAGCCGAAACCGATGATCCATTCGGAGCGCCGGCCCACCTCGCTCACCGCGAACTCCGCCAGCGCGTCCCGCAGCGACGCGATCGTGGTGACATTCCCGTCGGGTTCGGCGAGCAGGTTGGCGACGGACGCCTGGAATCCGGTACCGGTCAGGTGACCGTGTGCGTCGATGAAGCCCGGCAGCAACGCCCGGCCGCGAAGATCGCGCAGCTGGGTATCCGCGCCCCGCCAGTCCGCCAGCGCCCGGGAGCGGTCGCCGACGAACACGATCCGGCCCGCCTTCACCACCACCGCCTCCGGTGAACCCGCGTTCACCGGGGTGTCCGCGACGGTGACGATCGGCCCTCCGAAGAAGATGACGTCCGCGTGGCCGGGCACCACGCCAGGTACCGCACGGCCCGCCGCCGTATTGACCGCCACAGCCCCACCCCTCACAGCACTGACGCGACGCGACTATCCGCATACTCTCAGTCGCAGGGCGGGATCGCGACCTCACCGCATCGGCGGAACCGACTTGTCCGAAAAACGCGTGCGATGCACCATCGGGGTCACTCCGGGTGAAGGCGCGTGTGGGCTCGGGCTCGGGCTGTCTCGAACGCTCGGGTGACGGCCTCCGCCGGGTCGTCGACGATGACGACCGCATCCAGTCGCCTTCCGCCGGTGGCGACCGGGGCGAAGTCGAGGCCGAAGACCGGCACGCCGTTCTTCTTCGCGAGCAGGACCTCGATGACCGTGCCCGCGTTGCTGCCGATCACCAGAATGGCATCGGACGACTCCACGACCATCTCGTTTCGTTTCTCTCCGACACCGCTGCAGATCGCGGCGCCGAGATACCGGTTGGCGGCGGTCCGGTCGTGGCCGGGCAGAATGCCGACGCAGAGGCCGCCTGCCTCCTGAACGCCGAGCGCGACGCCCTCCATGACGCCCCCGCGGCCGCCACAGACCACCCGCGCGCCGGTGTGCGCCAACAGATTTCCCACCTGGCGCGCCAGCTCGTACTGGGCCGGCGTCGCCTCGCCGGCTCCGGGGCCGATCACCCCTATCTGAACCTGGGCGGGGCGGTCTGGAACGGCATCCGTCGCAGCGGCCGGATCCGCGGCGCGGCTCACCCCTCGGTCGGCGTACGCCCATCCCCGCCACCGTTCGATCTGGACGAGGATCACCGGGCCGGCTGGAACGGCGGCCCGGTACTGGTCGTACTTCGCCGTCAGGTGCCGGATCGCCGCCGATCTCTCGCCGCCCGGCGTGTCGACGATGCGGGCCTGGCCATCGGCCCGGACCCACCACAGGCCGTGCCAGTTGTCGGTGTACTGATCAACGAGGAGGCTGACCCGCGGGTTGGCGGCGATGTTCGCCAGTCGCCGCAGCGCCGCCGTGCGTTTCGGTTTGTGGTCCACAGCGGTCACGACCTGATCGCCGGCCAGCGCGAAGGTCACCGGAACCAGGTGGGGTGTGCCGTCGGTTCCGACGGTCGCGAGGCGAGCGACCCGCGCCGCGGCGAACCGGCGGCGGCACTCCTGTTCGCTCAGGTCCACTGTTCGCTCAGATCCACGTGATGGACGCTAACGATCCGGCCGGCCGACCGCGAGACCTGACGAGACCCATGAAGGCCACTTGCTTCACAGCAAATATCGCAGGATTGCCCGGTACGTTGACCGGCATGATCGACGCCTCGACACATTCCACGCAGACCCACCCCGCCGGGGAGGCGGAGGATCCGCTGGTCGGCTACCAGGAGATGGCCCAGCGGGCCGGGGTCACCCCGGCCACGCTTCGCAGGTACCGCCGACTGAGACAGCTGCCGGCCCCCGACGACGCCTCGGTGCCCAGCCAGCCACGATGGCGCCGAAGCACCTTCGAGAGCTGGCTCGCGACCAGGCCCAGCTCCACGCTGCGCACCCGCGTCATGCCGCGGCCACCAGGCGACGTCGACGTGGAAGCAAACGTGGAACCAAACCCATACCCAAACCCGGAGCCGGAGCCGGAGCCGGAGCCGGCCGAACCAAGCACGCCACCCGAGCCGTCCGAGCCGTCCGAGTCGCTGAACGAGACGTACATCGAGATACTTCGCCTGGTTGTCGGCTCAGGCAGCGTCGACACCACCGACCTCCGAGCCGCGCTGTCGCCTCCGCCACCCGTCGGGGACGGCCGCAACCGGGCGCATCGAGTGTGGCGGGCGCGACAGCTGGAACTCTTCGAGGCCCTTCACGAGCTGAGGACGCGTGGCCTGCTCGACCACGCACACGACGTCAGCGCGGGCCAGGACCAGGTTTTCCTGACACCCGCAGGGCGAGCCCTCGCCGCCCGGCTGCGAGACATTCCACGACCAGAACAACAAGAGCTTTATGACTCCTCGGCGCCCTCGCCCTTGTGAACGGCACGCATCAGGCTTCACTTCGGTCGGCGCCGGTTCGTTCCTCGCAGCGGGTGCGCAGACCCTGGGCCTCGGTGTCGACGTAGCGGCGCACCAGCCGCCCCATGAAAAGAGCCACCACCGGCGCCAGCGGCCCGGTCTGGCGCAGGCTCAGCCGCACCGTGACCGGGCCGTCGTTCGGGTCGGGCGTGATGCGGTGGTCGGCGACGGTGGTCATTCCGGTCGCGCGGGAGGTCCAGGTGAAGCCCGCACCCGGGAGCAGATCGGTCACGGTCCACGTCGCCACCGGCAGCCTGGGCTGCCGGATGCGCACCTTTCCGCCTTCACGCAGCTCGCCGCCCGCGGCTTCGACGGCTTCGACGGCTTCGACGGCTTCGACGGCTTCGACGGCTTCGACGGCTTCGACGGCGGTCATCGTCGGAGTCCAGGTGGGCCAGCGCTCGACGTCCCGCATCACGGCCCAGACCTCATCGGGGGTGGCGTCGATGGTCACCGAGGTCTCGTAGTACATCGGGGATACCTCCCAGAGGCGCGATCAAAGGCTCATGGACGGCTACCCGCAGCCGCCCACGTTCTGTACCACGTGGTACATGTACCATCCGGTACATGTCGTCGCAAGGTCCGCCATCGGACAGCCCGCCCGACAGCGCGCGACAGCGCCTGCTGGGGGACGTCATCGCCCACCTCACCGCACACGGAATCGGCGACGTGAGCCTGCGGCAGCTGGCCACCGCGATCGGCACCAGCCACCGCATGCTCATCTACCACTTCGGCTCCCGCGACGGCCTCCTCGTCGAGGTCGTCCGTGCGATGGAGGAACAGCAACGCGCCGCGTTCGCCGAGATGCGCCGTGAGCCGGCGACGTCCGCCGCCGAGCTGGGCCGCCGGATGTGGCGACAGCTGCGCCAGCCGGAGCTGGCGCCGTTCGAGCGCCTCTTCTTCGAGATCTACACCCAGGCGCTGCAGGGCCGCGCCTACGCCCAGCCCCTGCTCGACGGAGTCGTCGACGACTGGCTCGGCCCGATGACCGACTTCCTCACCCGCGACGGCCTCGAGCCCACCGCCGCACGCGCCCAGGCCCGCCTCTCACTCGCCGCCACCCGCGGGCTCCTCCTGGACCTCCTCGCCACCGGCGACCAGGAAGGCGTCGACCAGGCCATGGAACACATGCTCACCTTGTTCACCCATCTCACCCGCTCAGGTGACCGGGAGCCTCGCTGAAGCCCGGCGGCAACACGCCCACCCAGACGACGCGCCCACCCAGCTGCGCCACGCGGACCGTGGATGGCGTCAGCTGATCGTGAGGGATCCCCCCGCTGCGCCCGCGTCGGCGATGGCCAGGCAGCTGGTCGCGCGGGCGATCAGCCACAGATGCTGCTGGTAGGAGTTGGCGCTGTAGCTTTCGCCCGGTGCGACGACGGGCGCGTAGCTCACCCGCGCGCCGTAGAAGTCCAGCCAGTAGATCCGGACGGGTTCCGGGCTCTGGTTCACGAAGGTCACCCGGACACCCGTCGTCGTACGACCTGAGGTGACAGCGCCCTCGTCCGCGCATGGCCGGCGCGCGAGAGAGCCGGTGAAGGAGAAGACGTGGGCGGCGGTCTGCGCCGGCGACCCCGGCGCGGCCGGCGTTTCATCGCGCGTGATCGGGGGCCGGCTGGTCCCTGCGTGAGCCGTGCCGCGGGCTGTCCCGGGCACGGTCTCGGTGTTCGCCCGCGGCGGCCCATCTACCGGCGGGGCTGTCGAGGGAGACGGGGACAGGACGGCCGCCGTGGGACCGGATGTCGTCACCGACGGGGCCGCGGCGGCCGAGGAGGACGCGGAGGCGGTGGAGAGCGGCGCGCCGACAGTCGCGGTGCCGGTCAGATGATCCGGCTTCCCGCCCGCGACCACCACGGACGCGGTGACCATGGCTGCCACCGCGAGCACGACGAACCCCGCTGCGAGGCGCCCTCGTCGGCCGCGGCTCCATCGGCGAGGCGACCAGCCGACCGGCACCCGTTCGGCAGGTGGGGCAGCCCCGGGTCGGGCGGGCGCGGGTGAGGCGCCGGCCATTGGCTCCGCGTTCTCCGTGACACAGGACGCAAGCGCCGTCGCCACGGCGGAGTCCTCGTCGCGCAGCGCGGCGGCGAGCACGGTTGGCGGCCAGGACGGACCGGTGAGCACCTTCGTCGCCTGGTCGGCCGAGATCAGACGTTCCAGCAGCGCGCGTGGTGTCGGTCGAGCGGCCTGCTCCTTCGCGAGACAGTCCGCGACGATCCCGCGCAGTGTGCCGGGGATCCCGTCGAGATCCGGCTCGGCGTGCACAACCCGGTACACCTGCGCGGGCGTCGGGCCGACACCGAACGGCTCGCGGCCGGTCGCGGCATAGGCGACGAGCGCGCCGAGGGAGAAGACGTCGCTGGGCGCGCCCGCCTCGGCCCCGGTCATCTGCTCGGGTGACATGAAGCCGGGCGAGCCGATCACCGCACCGGTCCTGGTGAGCACGCTGGCGTCGGCGGCCCGGGAGACACCGAAGTCGATCACCTTGGGGCCGTCCACCGCCAGCATGACGTTGGACGGTTTGAGGTCACGGTGCACGATGCCGGCATCGTGTATCGCGATCAGCGCCTCCGCGAGCCCTGCGGCAAGCGTGGTCAGCGCCGCCTCCTGGAGCGGTCCGTGGCGGGTGACCGTCACCGCGAGGGACAGGCCGGAGACGTAGGCGGTGGCGAGCCACGGGGACGTCGTGTCAAGATCGGCGTCGATGACCGCCGCGGTGTGGCGGCCGCCCACCGCACGGGCCGCCGCCACCTCCCGGGCGAACCGGGCGCGGAAGTCAGGACTGTCGGCGAGCTCGGGCCGGATGACCTTCACCGCGGCCAGCCTCCCGGCCGCGGTGCGCCCCAGGTAGACCCGGCCCATCCCACCGGCGCCCAGCCGCCCCACCACCTGGTACGGGCCGATGCGGACCGGGTCGTCAGTGCGCAGCGATTCCATGCCGGCCGCCCCCCGATGGCGCAACACATCACCGAGAACGGATTCGCTTCGGCGCTGCCGCCAGCATATTGCCGAGTCGACAGGTGAATCGATCCCCAGCTCATGGCTACCGGATCCGCGGTCATCGGCGCGGCCGGTCACGAGGCTTACTCCGGATGGGGCGCAGCCACAATCGGACATACCAGGACACATATCAGCAATTAGGTCAGGCCTATGGACTTTTCTGTCAAGCGCTTGATAGAAACTGGCTCCGCAGATCCGCCGAGGTACAAACCGAGGAGGCAGCGCGTGGTCGGACAGTCGTCAGGACCCGCGGAAGAAACGGTCGACCGTTGGGCGGGGTGCCCACCTGACCTCGAAGCACGGTCGGACGCGTTACGACGCATCCGGGTGTGCGACCTGAGCGGCCAGCTCGCCGGGGCCGGCTCCACCAGGCTCCTCGCCGCGTTCGGCGCTCAGGTGATCCGAGTCGAGGACCCGGCGACCAGGGGCGGCTGGGACATCGTCCGCGGGGCCCAGCCGTTCCATGACGATCGCCGCGGTATCGAGTTCGGCGCCACCTTCAACAACCACAACACCGAGAAGCTGGGAGTCACCCTCAACCTGCGCACCGAACGCGGCCGGGACCTGCTCACCCGGCTGATCGCGGTGTCGGACGTCGTCACCGAGAACTTCGCCGGCGGAGTGTTCGCCCGCCTCGGCTTCCCGTACGAGCGGCTGCGGGAGATCAGGCCCGACATCGTCTACGTCTCGCACAGCGGCTTCGGGGCCACCGGGCCATACCGGGACTTCCGCACCTGGGGGCCGATCGTGCAGGCCGTCAGCGGCCTCACCTTCACCTCGGGGCTGGCGGGACATCCGCCGACCGGCTGGGGCTTCTCGTACATGGACCACATGGGCGCCTACGCGATGGCGGTCGCGATCCTGGCCGCGCTGTGGCACCGCGACCAAACCGGCGAGGGACAGTGGGTCGACCTGTCCGGCGTCGAGGCAGGACTCGCTCTGACCGGCCCGGACATCCTGGATCATCATGTGAACGGCCGACCGCCCCGCGCCGCCGGCTCGGTCGACTCCAACCGCGATGCCGACTCCCCGATGGCGCCGCACGGGATCTACCCCGCCCGTGGGGAGGATCGCTGGATCGCGGTGGCCTGCCGCGATGATCACGACTGGCGACTGCTGGCGGGCGAGATCGGCCAGCCGTGGGCAACCGCCGGGGAACTGGCGACGCTGGCCGCCCGGCTCGCCGGCCAGGACATGCTGGACGCCCGGCTGGCCGCCTGGACCGCCGGCTTCGACAACCACGAGCTCGCCGGCCGGCTGGTTGCCGCCGGCATCCCGGCCAGCCCGGTTCGCACGCCGGCCGAACGCATCGACGGCACAGCAGCCGAACGCGCCGACGGCACGCCCGCGACGTCCGACTGGGGTCTGTGGCCGACGGTCCAGCATCCCGACATCGGCCCGGCCCGGGTCGACGGGATCCCGGTGCACCTGTCCGAGACCGACTGGTCGCTGCGTCGCGGCGCACCCCGGCTCGGCGAGCACAACCGGTACGTCCTGGGTGACCTGCTGGGTGTCGACGACGCTGAGCTGAGTGAGCTGGCAGCGGAGGGCGTCGTATGAACGGCCCGCTGGACCGGTTACGGGTCCTGGAGATCGCCGGGGAGTTCTCCGCGTACCCGAGCAAGCTCCTGGCGGACCTCGGGGCCGACGTCATCGTCGTCGAACCACCGCACGGGGCGGCCACCCGTTCCCGGGGGCCGTTCGCGGACGACCAGCCCGGGCCTGAGGCGAGCCTGTACTGGCGGCACTACAACACCTCCAAACGCGGGATCGTCCTCGACCTCACCGAGGACGCGGGCCGCGAGCGCCTCCACCACCTGCTCGCGAAGTGCGACGTCCTCATCGAGGGAATGCCCGGCTCCGAGGTCACCGCCGCCCTCGGGCTTGACCCGGGGACGTTCACGGCCACCTTCCCGTCTCTCGTCTGGGTCTCGGTGACACCCTTCGGCCGGCGCGGCGCGCCACCGGACGTCCCCACCACCGATCTCACCCTGCTGGCCGGCGGGGGCCCGGTGCTCACCTGCGGTTACGACGACCACTCGCTGCCACCGGTCCGCGGCGGCGGCAACCAGAGCGTGCACGTCGGCGGGATGTTCGCGGTGACGGCCGCCCTCACCGCGCTGCTGAACCGCACCGTCTCCGGCCGTGGTCAGCACGTCGACGTCAGCATCGACGCGGCGCTGAACGTCTCCTGCGAGACCGCCACCACCCACCAGCTCACCGACGGTGGTGTCGTGCAGCGCCAGACCGGACGGCACGCGATGGTGACGCCGACGGCGCCGACCCAGGTCCGCGCCGCCGACGGCAACTACGTGGTGCTCGGCTTCCCGCCGCGCGCGGCCGAGGACTACGCGTCCATCCTCGAATGGATCGACCTCGTCGGGATCCGCGACGACTTCCCGGACGCCGTGCTGCTGGAGATGGGCGTCGAGCGTGGCGGGGTCGGTGTCGTGGAGCTCGGGACGGATCCGATCGCGCAGCAGATCTGGAACGCCGCCCGTGACGCCATGGTGCTGCTGGCCGAGCGGACGCCGGCCTACGAGTACTTCCTGGGCTGCCAGCGCCGCGGCCTGGTCGCCGGGTTCGTCGCCGCCCCGGAGGCGGTGATCCACGACCCGCACCTGGTCGCCCGCGACTTCGCCACGAAGGTCACCGACCCGCATACCGGCCGCGAGGAGATGCACCCCGGCGCGCCCTACCGTTTCACCCACACCCCCTGGCGGATCTCACGCCGCGCGCCCCGGCTCGGTGAGCACACCGACGCCGTTCTCGACGACGCCGGATGAACCTTTTCCAACCAACCTCACCCAGATTGGCTGAATCATGAAGCGCACCAGGATCTCTCGCCCGACCGTGCCCAGTCACAGAGAGGCTCGACACCGAACGCGAGTGCGCTTAGCCGCGGTGGCCGCGTTATCCGCGAGCCTTTTCACGGTCGCGGCCTGCGGCAGTGGTGACGACGACTCCAGCACCACGGCCACCAGCGGTGCTGGCACCGCCAACGCATCCGACGTGCTCGGGCCGTCCGCTCCGGCGAAGGGCGACCCGGTGCGGATCGGGATCATCTCCGATGGCAAGGGCCCGGTCTCGGACCTCGCCTACGAAAGCCGAGTGGCCGACGCCACGATCGCCTACCTGAACGAACATCATTCCGGGATCGCCGGCCGCCCCATCAGCCTGGTCAAGTGCGAGACCCTCGCCGACCCGGGCAAGGGAACCGACTGCGCGAACCGGATGGTGGAGGAGGACGTCGTCGCCGTCGTCGTCGGATCATCCTCGGTCGGGGAAAGCATCTGGGAACCGTTGCACCAGGCGAAGATCCCGCTGATGTTCGCCAACACGACCGCCACCGGGCCGCTGAAGGACAGTGACACGACCTTCAATCTGACCGACCCGTACTTCGGCCAGATCAACCTCCCCGCCGACAAGGCCAAGGAGGCCGGCGTCAGGAAGGTGACCGCGGTCGTCATCGACGTCCCGACCGCCACGGCCTTCTACAAGTCGATCGCACCGCGGATGTTCAGGGAAAAGGGCCTCACTCTCGACGTCGTCGCCGTTCCCGCCGGGACGGCCGACATGACGGCGCAGATGCAGGACATCGCCTCCGGTGAGCCGGGCGTGGTGTCGATCATCGGCGGCGACTCGTTCTGCATCAGCGCGCTGAACGGTCTGCGGGCCGTCGGCTATGACGGCCCGACGGTCGCGATCGGGCTGTGCATCACCGACGCGACACGCAAGGCGGTGCCGGCGTCCACGCTCAGGGGGATGTCCGTCAGCGCGACCGCGCCGGTCGGCACCGACAACTCCTCGACCGGCCTGCTCCAGGCCGTCGTGAGCACCTACGGCCACGACATCGACGTCAGGCGCGCTGGCACGATGAGCATGTTCACCGTGGTCGCCGCCTTCGGCGCGGCCGTCGAGAAGCTCACCGGGGACGTCACAGCCGCGTCCGTCACCGCCGCGATCAAGGCGATGCCGGCGCAGGAGCTGCCGGGCGCCGAGGGCCTGAGCTTCCGGTGCAATGGCAAGGCCTACCCGGAGCAGCCCGCGGTGTGCGTCCGCGGCGGGCTCGTCGCGACCCTGGACGACAAGGGCCAGCCGGCCGGTTACACGCCGGTCGGGGTCTCCGCGATCGAGGACTGAGCCCGGCCGCTGCAACGCGGCGTGATCCGACAGGAACGACGCCCGGCGGTTGGGCTGGCGGCATCGGCCCGACCCCTGTGAGTCGCCCGCACCGGCGTGGTGCGGGCGACTCACAGGGCCGCTTCACCAGCGGTCGCAGATATCGCGGATACGCGGATATCCATGCGGAAAGCCGCTACCGCGCAGCGGCTGGAGAAGCTCCCACCACCGCGTCACCGACCGCGATGGAATCATCGTCACCGGCTCCCTGCCGCCACCGGCGGCCCACCGGATTGCCACCGGCGGCGGAACCGCGGCCCGAGAGCACATCGGCCACCACATCAGTCAACATCATCGCAAGGTTTCCCGGCGTAGTCTCCACCTGTGCACTGACCCATTTGACAACTCCGCCGTCACCGGTTCCGAACAACACCAACAACAGCGCGCTCGCCACTCGGTAAAGGCGTTCCGTCTCACTGATCCCTGGCGTGAGCGGGGTGAGAAGCTCGACGACCGCCTCGCTCTGCGGGGTGGCCTTCGACGTGGTGAGGTGCTGGTATTCCGGATCATTCATCACCGCGATCAGGAACGGATGGTAGAACCGGCCGGTCTCGTGGCCGGCCATCTCGTTCGCGGCGACGACCATCGCGTTCGCGATGTCACGAAAACTGACATCGCGATCCGGGACGTTCAATGCGAAGATTCGTTCGATATCGGCGCGGAGCCCCCCTGTCCGGGCCTCAAGGATCGCGCTCACCAACCCGGCCTTGGAGCCGAAGTGATAATGAATCGCGTCCCGACTGACGCCGGCCTCCGCCGTGATCTGCCGAGTGGAGGTCCGCGCGATTCCCTGATCAGCGAACAGTCGCTCAGCCACCCTGAGCAGCTGCTGGCGGGTGTTGACGCCACGTGCATCAGGGCGAACGTCCGAAGAATCAGGAGAAGGCGCCACGAACGACCAGTCTACCGCAACCGCATACCCGCCGCGATTCGCCACTTTGTCGAACCCTGATACGAAATTCACTCGCTCGCGGCCACACCACCCGTGGACGGCATGCGGAAAGCCGCCGCCCGCACGGAGACCACCGCGCGGCGGGCATTGTCCGGCGGACGATGACGACCGGCCGGACACCGCCTTCACGTCGGCCCGGCGACAACCAACCGCCGACATCCGCCGGTGACCGCGGCAAACTCCTCCGGTCAGCTGACCGGCTCCATGCGGAGATGGTTGGATTCCGGCACGGATGCCGCCCGCACGGCGATGGCGAGGGCGGCGCGACGAGGGGAGCCGGACGACACGTGAGCGACGACAAGGGATCCCCCTGGAACCCGGGCCAGGCGGCACCGGGTCAGGGCGGGCCTGGCGGGGGCTACCCGCCATACCCGGACCAGGGCACGAGCAGCGGTTCCGCCTACCCGCAGAACCCGCAGAACCCGGGGTATCCGGCATATCCGTCGCCTGCTCCGGGTAACCAGCCGGCGCCGGGATTCGGCTATCCGCCCGGTGGTCAGGGCTACCCGCCTCCGGGCTACGGCCCCTACGGCGGTGGAGTGCAGCCCCGAAACGGTCTCGGCGTCGCCGCGCTGGTCCTCGGCGTGATCGCGATCCTGACCTGCTGGACCGTCATCGGCGGCATCCTGCTCGGCATCGCAGCGTTGGTCTGCGGTTTCCTCGGCCGCGGCCGGGCGAAGCGCCAGGAGGCCACCAACGGCGGCATGGCGCTGGCCGGCATCATCACCGGCGCGCTCGGCGCGGTGCTCGCCGTGATCTTCCTGATCGCGGTTGTCGCAATCTCCGACGAGGTGCAGGACCTCCAGACCTGTCTGGACGATGCCGGCACCAGCCAGACCGCGCAGGACCAGTGCGCCCAGGAGTTCGCGGACGACCTGAACGGCAACTGACGGGGCCACCACCCAGATGGCGCCACATCCCGGGCGGTGCCCGCTGACGGCATCATCAGCGTGAGCCCGGGGCCTCGCACCGCGGTCATCTGGCGCGATGACCGCGTCCGGGCCGCGGGGGGTGACGCCGGGTGCGGCGAATGGTCCGGTGAGTCACGTCCCGGCTGACGGCTCGGCGGCGGCCTGGGCGGCCTTCCAGACGCGTTCCGGGTGCAGGGGAAGCTCGCGGATGTGGGTGCCGAGTGCCTCGGCGACCGCGTTGCCGATCGCGGCGGGCACCGCCGGGGAGCCCGTCTCCCCCAGGCCGTGGATGCGGGCACCGTCCGGTCCGGCCGGGTCCTCGGTCATGCCGACGGTGAACGTCTCCGGCAGGTCGCGCACCGACGGGACCCGGTAGTCGAGCAGGCTGTCGTTGAGCAGCGCCCCCGACTCGCCGCCCCAGACCATCGCCTCCGAGAGGGCCTGCCCGATCCCGAACGCGACGTTCCCCTCACACTGCAGCTCGGCGAAGGTGGGGTGGACGACCCGCCCGGCGTACGACTCGACGTGCAGGTCGACGACACGCACCGTGCCGGTCTCCAGGTCGACCTCGACCTCGGCGGCCGCGGCGGCATGGTAGAAGTGCGGCGTCACGACGCCCTGACCGGTCTCGGGGTCCAGGCCCCCGTCGCTGGCGTGCACCTCGGAGACGGTGACGCCGCCGAGCTTCGCCCGGGAGATCAGCTCGGCGTAGCTCAGACCGGGGCCGAGGCCGCTGCGGATGCGGTCGGCGCGCACGTCCACCGCGGTCGCCGGCACGCCCAGCAGCGCACCGGCGCGGCGGGCGAGCTCGCCGCGCAGCCGCTCTCCGGCGCGTTCGACGGCCACGCCCATCATCAGCGTCGAGCGTGACGAGCTGGTGGTCTGGTCCCAGGCGGTGACGGCCGAGTCCGGGTAGGTGACGTGCACCCGCTCGAGCGGGACGCCGGTCGCGTCGGCGGCGAGCTGGGCGAGCACCGTCCGCGCGCCCTGGCCGATCTCCACCGTGGAGCACACGACGGTGAGGTTGGCGTCCTCGTCGAGCTTGAGCGCCACGGTGGACGTCGACGGTGTCACGGTCGTCTTCAGGATGGTCGAGACGCCCTTGCCGCGCACGATCCCGGGGGCGACAACGACCCGCCGGGCGGACGCCGGGCCGGGTTTCCAGCCGATGCGGTCGCAGGCGGTGTCGAGCAGCGCGGCGAGGTGGAAGTCCTCGATGGTCTGCCCGGTGGCGAACGCATCCCCCGGGCGGAGCAGGACGCGGTGGCGCAGTTCGGCGGGGTCGAGGTCGAGGTGCTCGGCGATGAGGTCGGTGTGGTTCTCGTACGCCCAGGCAACCTGGGGGATGGCGTACCCGCGGAACCCGCCCGACGGGGTGGTGTTGGTGTAGACGGCGTAGGAGTCGATCGACACGTTCGGGATGTCGTAGGGCCCGGCGGAGCTGTAGCCGCCGTTCTTGATGGTCCGCGGGGAGATGTCGGCGTAGGCACCGGCGCCCCACAGCACCTCCACCCGACGGGCCAGCAGGGTGCCGTCGGAGCGGAAGCCGGTGCGGATGCGCACCACCGAGCTGTGCCGGGCGACGGTGGCGAACTCCTCCGCCCGGGTCAGCTCGACGCGCACCGGCCGGCCGCGGACCGCCCAGGCGAGCACGGCGACGAGCGGCTCCAGCCGCGGGTACGTCTTCGCCCCGTAGGCACCGCCCACGTTGAGCACCCGTACCCGTACCCGGCTCTCGGGCAGCCTCAGCGTCTCGGCGACCTGACTGCGCACGGTGAAGGGGGAGGCGGCCGACGTCCATATGTCGACCGTGTCACCGCGCACCGTCGCGATCGTGACGTGCGGCTCCAGCGGCACATGCTGCTGCTGGGGGGTGCGGAACTCGTGGGAGAGGATGTGGTCGGAGGCGGCGAACCCGGCGTCGACGTCGCCGCGACGCAGCCTGAAGTGGTTGCAGACGTTGCCGCCGTCGTCGGTGTGCAGGACGAGGTCGGGAAAGGTCATGACGTCCCGGGTCGGCACGTGCTCGTGCAGGATCGGGGCGTCGGGGGCCATCGCCGCGTCGGGGGTGAACACCGCCGGCAGCACGTCGTAGTCGACGGTGATGGTGGCGGCGGCCTCGCGGGCGGTGTCGACGTCGCGGGCGATGACCGCGGCGACCGGCTCGCCGGCGAACCGGACCCGGCCGATGGCCAGCACGGGCCGGTCGGGCAGCACCGGCCCGTAGTACGGGAAGGGCCCGTCCGGCTGCTCCTGCCAGCGGGTCAGGTCCTCACCGGTGACGACCGCGACCACACCGCGGGTGGCCCGGGCGGCCGTTACGTCGACCGAGCGCAGGTGGGCGTGGGCGTGCGGGCTGCGCACCAGCACCGCGTGCAGGCAGCCGGCCGGGACCCGGTCGATGAGGTACGGGAACCGCCCGATCGTGCGGTCGCGGGCGTCACCGACGTCCACCCTGCGCCCGGCCACCTTCATCCCGGGGTGGCCACCGGCCCGAGCGCGGGGGGCGGTGTCCGCCTCGGGGGTCACGGGTGTGCCACCTGCGCCGCGCCCGCGCCCGCGGCGGCGGAGGGGCGGGCGTAGCCGGCGGTGGGGCCCGTGTAGGGGGTGCCGTCGTCGTGGTGGCCGCGCATCCGGTCACGGGCGTCGAGCACCGCGTCCATGATCTTGACGTAGCTGCCGCAGCGGCACAGGTTGCCGGACAGCTCGGCGCGGATGCGGTCGCGGGAGGCGTCCGGCTCCCGCTCCAGCAGCGACACCGCGGTCAGGATGAACCCAGGGGTGCAGTACGAGCACTGGAACGCCGTGTGGTCGATGAACGCCTGCTGCACGGGGTGCAGCTCCCCCGGCCGGGCCAGTCCCTCGACGGTGCGCACCGGCCGGGCGCCGACCACCTGGGCGGGCAGCAGGCAGGAGCTCGCCGGCGCGCCGTCGACCAGCACCGTGCACGAGCCGCAGGCCCCGGCGGTGCAGCCGGGCCGGGCGCCGAACAGGTCGAGCTCGCGGCGCAGCACGTCGAGCAGGGTGTGGTGGCCGCGCGGGCGGACCTCGACCTCGTCGTCGTTCACGACCAGGCGCAGCGGCTGTCGCGGGTCGTCGTTGGCCGTCAACGCGCGATCCTCTCGTAGTCGGCCCGGTCACCCGGGGAGCTGTCGCGGTGGCGCTGGTGCTGGTGCTGGCCTGGATCGCGCAGTGCGGCGAGCACCCGTTCCGGGCGCAGCGGCAGGTCGGTGAGGACGACGCCGGTCGCGTCCGCGACGGCGGCGGCGACGGCGGGCGCGACCGGTGGCACCGCGGTCTCCCCCAGGCCGTAGATCTCGTCGTCGGGCCCGCCGAGCAGGTCGACGGTGATCTCGGGGAGGTCGCTCAGCGCGGGCATCCGGTAGTCGAGCAGGTCACGCTGCGCCTGGCCGCCGGCCGGGTCGAGGCCGAGCTCCTCACCGAGGACGGAGCCCAAGCCCAGGATCACCGCGCCTTCGACCTGCATGCGAGCCTCCACCGGGTTGACGACCCGGCCCGCCCAGACCGCGGCGTGGTAGCGCAGGACCCGGACCCGCCCGGTCTCCAGGTCGACGGCGACCTCGGCGGCGCCGCTCGCCTGGTGCCAGCGGGACGAGGCGATGCCCTGGCCGGTCTCGTGGTCCAGACCGCCCGTCGACGCGTACTCGCCCTCGCAGCGCAGCTGGCCGGCGCGCAGCACGGTGACCAGCTCGCCGTAGCCGAACGCCGCCGTCCCGGCCTGGACCCGGCCACCCCCCACCTGGACCTGTTCGACGGGAACGCCGCAGTGGTCCGCGGCGAGGCGGGCGAGCAGCTCGCGCAGGTTCCGGCAGGCGTCCCGCACGGCGCCGCCCATCGCGATCGTGGACCGAGACGAGCTGGTCTGCTGGTCGTAGGGGGTCACGTCGGTGTCGGGCAGGCTGACCGACACCATCCGCTCACCGATGCCCAGGGCCTCGGCGGCGAGCCGGGCCAGCGCCAGGTGGGCACCCTGGCCCATCTCGACGGTGCTGGTCAGCACCTGCAGGCTGCCGTCCCGGTTGAGCAGCACCGCGGCCTGGGAGACCGACGGGGTGTTGGTGCCCTTGACCGTCAGCGCGAGACCCCGGCCGCGGGCCTCCCGCACCTCGGTTCCCGGCCACTCGGTTCCCGGCCACTGCGGGGGGATCGGCTCCCGGCCGAACGCGTTCTCGGCGACGTCGAGAAGGGTGTCGTAGTGGCAGTCGGTCATCGACTCGCCGGTGACGTTGCGGGAGCCGTCGCGCAGCAGGTTCACCCGGCGGACCTGGCGCGGGTCCAGACCCAGGCGGCGGGCGATCTGCTCGGTCTGGCCCTCGTAGGCGAACGCGGCCTGCGGTGAGGCGTACCCGCGGAACGCTCCGGCCGGCGGGCGGTTGGTGTACACGGCGTACACGTCGACCCAGATGTCGTCGATGTCGTAGGGCCCGCCGAAGCCGTACGCGCCGTTCTTGATCACGCGCGGGCTGATGTCGGCGTAGGCGCCGGCGTCGAACCAGGCGGTGACGTGCCGGGCGGTGATGCGGCCGTCGGCGCGGACCCCGGTCTCGATCGTGGAGCGGGTGGCGTGCCGGGTGACGGTGGTGAGGCTCTGCGCGCGGTCCAGGCTGACCCGGACGGGCCGGTCCATGGCCCGGGCGAGGCAGGCGGCGAGCGGCTCGATCTTCGCGTAGCACTTCGCCCCGAACGCACCGCCCAGGTGGAGGGTGCGTACGGTCACCCGGTCGAGCGCCACGCCGAGCATCTCGGCGAGCTGGACCCGCACCTTGTACGGCGTCTGGGTCGCCGACCAGACGACGAGCCGCTCCGCGTCGGGCACCGCCAGCGCGATGTGGTTCTCCAGCGCGCCGTGGTGCATCGCCGGGGTGGTGAAGGTGTCGGTGAAGACGTGGTCGGCCCGCGCGAGCGCGCCGGGAGCGTCACCCTTGCGGATGACGAAGTGGTTGACCAGGTTGGTGCCCGGCTCCCGGCGCAGCCGGATCTCGGGGAACGCCGCGGACGGCTCGGCGTCGCGCGGGTGCAGCACCGCACCGGACGGCGGCAGGTCCAGCGCCGCGACCGGGTCCGTGACCAGCGGCAGCGGGTCGTAGATGACGCCGACGTGGCGCAGCGCCTCGTCGGCGTCATCCGGGTCGGTGGCCAGCGCGACCGCCACCGGCTCCCCGGCGTAGCGGACCCGTTCGACGGCCAGCGGCGGCTGGTCGCGCAGCACCGGGCCGAAGCGCAGTGGACGTCCACCGAGCGCCGCCTCCAGCTCGCGGCCGGAGAACACCGCGGCGACCCCGGGCACCAGCCGGGCCGCCGCGGTGTCGACGGCGAGCCGGGCGTGCGCGACGGGGGCGGTCAGCAGCCGGGCGTGCAGCAGGCCCGGGCCGACGTCCATGAGGTCGGCGAGCATCGGCAGCCCACCGGCGACCTTCGTCCGCGGGTCGATCACGCCGCACCCGCCTCGTAGGCCGCGGCGATCGCCCGCCGGACATAGACCCGGACCATCTCTACCCGGTAGGCGGCACCGGCGCGCAGGTCGTCGACGCAGGTCACCCGGTCGGCGTACCCGTCGGCGACGGCCTTCGCCGAGGTGGAGCCGCGGCCCTCACCGAGCAGCAGCGCGTCGAGGTCGGTGAAGGTGACGGGGCGGTCCGTCGCGCTGCCGACGGCCAGCCGGGCCCGCACGCACACCCCGGACGGGTCGAAGCCGAGCACGACCGCGACCCCGAGTGCCGAGGAGTCCTCCGCCGAGCGGGTCTTCAGCGTCAGGTAGCGGCTCACCGTCCGCGGCGGCGGGACGTCGATCTCCACCGAGGTGAGCAGCTCCCCCGGCTCGATCACGGTGATGCCCCCGGCGGGGTAGAAGTCCTCGACGGCCACCGTGCGCCGCCCGTTCGGGCCATCGAGGCGCACCCGCGCGTCGAGCGCGTGCAGCACCGTCGGGGGATCCCACGCGTAGACCGCGCCGGCGAGGACACCGCCGACGGTGGCGACGGACCGCACCCGGACGTTGCCGACGCGGGAGAAGACGTCTCCGAGCAGCGGCACGGCCGCCCGCAGGTCGGCGTCGGCGGCCACCCGGGCGTGGGTGACCGCGGCGCCCAGCACCACCGTTCCCCGGCCGTCCGCCCAGTTCATCTGCTGGACGGCGGAAAGTTCCGGGACGCCCCCGAGCGCCACCAGCCGGCCGGGCCGACGGCGCGGGTCGGCCAGCGCGAAGGCGAGCTGGGTGCAGCCGGCGGCCGGGACGCTGCCCGGCACGGCCAGCTCGGCGAGCGCCTCGGCGAGCGATGTCGGGTGCGCCCACCGGGTGGTCGCGGGCGACGCCGCCGGCGGGGCCTCCGGTGCCGTGGGCGGCGCGGCGTCCGTGGGTGTCGCGGCTGTCGTGCTCATCGGTCCTCCCCGTCACCCTCACCGTCACCCGCGGCGGCTCCGATGCCGGCGCAGGCGTCCGCCCAGATGGCGGTCATCCGGCCGCGGTGGCCGGCTTCGAAAGCGCCGCGGAGCCGGTCGAGGGTCACCGGTGGAAGCGGGCGCGGGCGGCCCACCGCCATCGCCGCGAGCCGCACCGACACCGCCCGGTGCAGCAGCAGCGCGAGCGCGGTGGCCTCCGCGACATCGGCGCCGACCGTCACCAGGCCATGTGCCCGCAGCAGCGCGCCTCGCGCGCCGCCGAGGCAGGTGGCGAACCCCTGCGCGCGGGCGGTGTCGGCGACCAGGTCCGCGTCGTCGTACCAGGCGAGCCCGGCGGCGAACGGCACCTCGTCCTGGCTGAAGACACCGTCCGGCAACGGGCCGAGCGTCGTCGCGCTCTGCACCGCGAGCGGATGGGTGTGCACGACCGCGCCGACGTCCGGGCGGGCGGCGTACACGGCCTGGTGTAGGGCGGTCTCCTCGTGCAGGCGCAGACCGGGGGTGCGCAGTGATCCGTCCGGGCTGATCTCGGCGACCCGGGCGGTGGTGACCCGTGCCAGCGACGGGCCGACCGCCTTGACGAACAGGCCGCCGTCGGCCCCGCGCGCACTCACATGCCCGAAGCAGAAATGGTCCTGGCCGTCGGCCGCGAGCACCCGACACGCCGTCGCGACCAGCCCGGGCAGCATCCCGCCGGCAGACATCCGGCCGCCGGACATCCCGCCAGCCGGCATCCGGCCGGCAGACGTCCCCCCGGCCAGTGCGTCGTCAGCCGGCACGTCGCGGGCCGACCCTGCGGGAAGGGTCGGTGAGCTGGCTGGCAGGCTCACGCCGCGCCCCGGTCGCGGGTGCCGGCCGTCAGCGTGTCGAGCACCCCGGCGAGGTCCTCCACATCGCCGTACTTGGCATCCAGGTCGAACAGGCTGACCTCGTGTACCAGCGCCGAACGGTCGCCGACCGCCTCACGCACGACGATGGGGCGAAACCCGAGCCCGCACCCGTCCACCACCGTGGCCCGCACACAGCCGCTGGTGGTGCAGCCGGCGACGAGGATGGTGTCGACGCCGTCGCGGCGCAGCCGGTCGGCGAGGTCGGTGCCGAGGAAGGCCGAGGCGTGCTTCTTCACCACCCGTGGCTCCCCCGGCCGGCGGGTCAGCCGCGTGTCCAGGCCGGTCCACTCGCCGCCCTCGACGAGCAGCCGCTGGGCGCTGATCTTGCGTGGCCAGACCCCGGCGTCGCTCATGTCCGGGGCGTAGGCGACCTCCGCCCAGTAGACCGGGACGCCCACCCGCCGGGCCGTGGCGACGAGCACGCCGGTCGCCTCGACCACATCACCGAGGTCGCCGCCGAGCGGCGACGCGGGGTCGGTGAAGCCGCGGATCAGGTCCACGACCACGACGGCCGGTGCCTCACCCCAGCCAACCCGGCCGACCATCCCGGAGGCCGCGAACCGGGCCCGGAGCCGGTCGAGCTCGGCGAGCGCCGCCCCCGCGCCCGCCCCCGGATCCGATTCCGCTTCCACGGACGGGTTCGGGCTCGGGCTCCCCGGCTGCCGGTCAGGCACAGGTGGCTGGTCAGGCATAGATGTGGGGGTGCCAGCGAACCGGCTCGTCGCACAGCTCGACGATGTTGCCTTCCGGGTCCATCAGCTGCGCGACCCGCCAGCGCGGGGCGTCCATGCCGTCGATGACGACCGGCGCGACGTGGATCGGCTCGACGCCGCGTTCGGCGAGCTCGGCAAGCTCGGCGTCCATGTCGTCGACCTTGAAGGTGAACAGGACCTGGTTACGCTCCCAGCCCGTGCGGTCCGGGTTGCCCGACGGGCCGTTGTCGTGCCGGCCGATGAGCACGAGGATGCAGGGCCCGGTGTCGAACACCGCCGACTGCTCGGTGGTCGACAGCACCTTGAGACCGAGGCCGTCGCGGTACCAGCCGGTCATCAGGCTGATGTCATGGGCCCACACGAGGTTCCAGCTGATCGCTCCGAGTGGCATGCCGTGTGGCCTCTTTCTGTGATGCGTTGGACGGAAGCAGCCAGCCCGCCGGCCCGGCCGGGAGGGCAGACGGAGCGGCGGACCGGCGGACCTGGGTGGTCAGGCGACGCGGTGGTCAGGCGACGGGAGGGTCAGGCGACGGCCGCGACTCCGCCGTCGACGACGAGCGTGGTGCCGTGGACGAAGTCGGCCGCGCCGGAGGAGAGGTAGACCGCGGCGGCACCCATGTCGACCAGCAGCCCGTTGCGCCGCGCCGGGGTGGCGGCGGCCGACTCCTCGGCCGCGCCCGGCCTGTTCAGCAGCCAGTTCGTCGGCGTCTCGATGCTGCCCGGGACCAGGCAGTTCACGTTTATGCCCTGCGGGGCCAGCTCGCCGGCGAAGACCTTCGTGAGGTGTTCGACGGCGGCCTTGCTCGCGCCGTACACCGACGACCCTGGGAACGCCCGCCTGCCGGCGACCGAGCTCACCGTCAGGATCTTCCCGGGACGCCTGTCCGCCAGGAAGTACCGCGCGGCCGCCTGGACGCCGAAGAAGGTGCCCTTCAGGTTGAGGTCGATCTGCGCGTCGAAGTCGGCCTCGGTGACCTCCACCAGCTCGGCGGGGCGGAACACGCCGGCGACTGCGGCGAAGATGTCCAGCCCGCCGAAGTGGGCGACGCAGGCCTGCACGACCGCGGTGTTCGCGGCGACGTCGAGGACGTCCACCTGGATGCCGGTGATGTTCGCCGGCCCGGCGACGCTCGCGAGGTCCTCGACGACGGCGTCCATCCGGGCCTTGTCCCGGCCTGCGACGGCGACCCGGGCACCGGCGGCGAGGTAGGCCCGCGCGATCCCGATGCCGATGCCCTGGGTGCCGCCGACGACGAGGGCGACCTTCCCGGCCAGCAGCGAACCGGGAATCGGCTCCGCGGCGGCCTGCCCGGTGGTGGTCTGCCCGGTGGTGGTCTGCTCCGTGGCCATCAGGACCGTCCTCGGGTCGGGTTGCGGCGGCTGCGCGGCTTGATCAGCTTGTCGGGAGTCTGGATGTCCCGGGCGTGCTCGCTGAAGAACTTGCGGAACATGGTGATCTCCAGATCGGGGCGGTAGAGCCGTTCCCGGTCCCAGCCGTTCTCCTTCTCGTAGAACGTCTGCATGCTTTCCCGGGCCTTGTTGTCGTCGATGAGGAACTTCTCGACGGTCGGCACGTACCACTCGGTGTGGCCGGTCTCGCCGCGCCAGGCTTCCGCCTCCTCCTCGGTCGCGCACGGCTTCGCCCCGAACATGAAGGAGCGGGTGTGGTTCTCGTCGATCGGGACCAGCCAGTCAAAAGTGATCATGTCGGACGGGAAGTTCACCGTCTCGTTGCAGGACGGCAGCCAGATGCCGACCTCGATCGGCGGCATCGCCAGGAAGGAGGAGATCAGCTCCTCCCGGCTCTTCCCGACCGCCGCCGGCGCGGTGTAGGTGGTGTCCGGGCGGCCGTCCTTGCCCGGGATGACCGCGGAGAAGATCAGCTCGGCGGTCGCGGTGCAGCGGGAGAAGCCCTTCGGGCCGGGTGCGTCGACGACGTAGGTCGTCTCGCCGGCCTCCTCGCCCTTCTTCGCCACGTACCCGAACGTCATCGGGAAGCCCGACTCGATGACGTACGGCGACCAGTTGTGGATGAAGTGGTGGCCCGGGTCGAACGAGTTCTCCAGCGCCAGCCGCCAGTTCGCGCGGATGATGTCCGGCTGGGCGTAGTGCATGACCGTGTCGGCGGCCAGGAAGCTCCCCGGGACGTCCGCCTCCAGCGGCGGCGGCTCCTCGTCACCGATGTAGACGAACAGCAGGCCCTTGGCCTCGACGATCGGGTAGGCGCGCACGCCCGTCCTGCCGACCAGCGCGCTTTCCGGCTCGTTGAGGATGCAGCGCAGGTCGCCGTTCTCCATGTCGAACGTCCACGTGTGGTACCAGCACGTGATGGTGTCCTCCGACAGGACCAGCGGGCGCTCGGAGAAGCGGGTGCCACGATGCGCGCACCGGTCCTCGACCGCGTACAGCTTGCCGTTCTTGCGGACGAGCAGGATCTCCTCGCCGAGCATCGTCACCGCGTGGGTGCCGCCCTCGGGCAGCGCGTCGGACAGTGCCGCCGGATACCAGTACTCGCGCAGGCCCAGGTTCGCCTCCAGGTAACGCTGCCAGGGCCTGGCCCGGCGCGGCGGGGCCTCGACCCGGTCGACCTGGTCCCGGGTCTGCTCGGCGAGCTCGTTGGCCATGGCCATGCCCGCGGCGGTCGGCTCGGTGTGCCGGGCCTGGGCCTGGGTCTGGGTCGGTTCGCTCGCCGAGGCCTGCTCGGGAACGCTGATGCTCACGTGATCACTCCTCGGCGGGAGGTCGAAGGGACGAGATGGGGCGAGGGGCGAGATGGGGCGAGACGAGAGGGGGCTGAGCTCAGAAGAACAGCGGCTCGTCGCAGAGCTCGAAGATGTTGCCCTCGGGGTCGATGAACTGCGCGACCTGGCCCTCCGGCGGCAGCCCGTCGGCGGAAACCGTCGGTGACGGGCCGTGCAGCAGCGTCGCGCCGCGCCGGGTGAGCTCGGCGACGACCGCGGTCATGTTCTCGACCTTGAACGACATCAGCACGCGGTTGCGGTCCCAGCCCCGCGCCGGGCTGCCCGCGGCCGGCCCGTTGTCCTTGCGGGCCATCAGCTCCAGGGTGCAGCCGCCGGTGTGGTAGGCAGCGAAGTACGGCGAGGCGTTCTTCACCGGCAGGCCGAGGACGCCCTCGTAGAAGGCCCGCATGGCGGCGAGGTCGTCGACGTACACCAGGTTCCACGACAGCGGCCCGAGCAGCGGCCCGCCGGTGGACGCGGCCGGTGCGGGGCTCTCGACGGCTTCAGCTGTCACGTTCTCTCCTCCGGACAGGACGGACGATCAGGGCAGGCGATCAGAACGGGTGATCAGGACGGGCAAGGCGGTCGGACCGGGGCCGACCGGTCAGAGCGCGCCGACGAGCGGGGCACCGAGCCGGGCGGCGCCGTCGTCCACCCGCAGCTCGTCGACGACGAAACGGCCGTGGTCGAGGATCTGCCGGCCGTCGAGCCACACGCTGCACCGGCGTACCGGGACGTCCGAGTGCGCGAGGGTGAACCGGCTGCCACCGGCCTCGTTGTTGGGCCCGGTGGAGAACAGCACGTTGCCGGCGAAGCAGCGGCCGTCCATGCCCTGGGTGGCGGATCGGTCGAGCAGCGCCAGCGCGTTCCAGCGGGCCTTCTCGTTGAGACCCCACCCGATGTGGGACATCGCGAAGCCCTCGGGGTCGCCCCAGCTCTCCAGGTAGTCCCGGTACAGCTCGGCGTCCGCCCCGGGGCCCTCGATGGAGCGGATGAACCCGTCGACGACGTCGATCGTGATCGGCGCGTTCACGTAGGTCTTGAACGGGAAGATGATGTCGCCACTGTTGATCACCCAGCGGCCGTTGGCGCTGCCCTCGTTCGGGTAGGCCGCCGCCAGACCGGCGCTGAGGTGGGCGTGGGTGCCGGGGCCGTTGGTGAACCCCCAGCCACCGCCGGCGCCGAACTGGCCGAGGCCGAAGGTGATGTCGGTGCCGGCGTCCGAGGTGATCCGCAGCTCGCTGCCCCCGCTGAGCATGGCCACGCTGGCCTGCACCCGCCGCCGCAGGTCGTCCGTCGGGAACAGCCGCTCCAGGATCTCCGGCGGCTCGGTGATCATCAGCATCCGGGTGCCGGCGGAGAGGATCTCCTCCTGCTCCGCCGAATGCAGCAGGATGGACAGGTCGACCACCATGTCGGCCGACTTGAGCGCCTCGACCACCGGGCGCAGGCCGGTCAGGCCGGTCAGGCCGTACACCTCGCCCACCCCGGGGACCGTGGCGGCCGAGCGGGTGATCGACGGCAGCATGACAGTGAAGACCCGGGCGCCCAGCGACGCGGCCGCGGCCGCGGTGGTCTCCAGGTACAGCGGCGGCGACTGGGCGTTGCCGAGCACGGCCACCGTCTCGCCGGGCCGCACGTCGCAGCCTTCGAGCGCACGGCGGAACAGGGTTGTGAGGGTGCCGCCGTCGGCGGCCTGGTTGGGAACGAGCACGATGCACCTCTCACCGGTGTGGCTTGCCGCTGTGCCGCGATGCCGCGGCCCTTCCGTTCCCCCCAGGGGCGCCGGTCCCGGGAGACTCCCCGTCGGGCCGGGATGAGCCCACGAACCGCCGCGCGCCGAGGCACGGCCCGAATTCGTGAAGCCCCGCCGGCCGGGCGCCCGGCCGGCGGTTTTCATGCTCCGTGCACCATGTTTCGGGGTTTTGTCTCGTCTGTCTCGGAGCCATGAAATCGTGTTCCAAAATGCTCCGGAGATACCGCGGCGCGACGGTTCGGGAGACCGGCGCTGACTGGATTCGGCACGGCCGGTCACGCTGACAACAGATATGTCGCGCCGGATCACGGCCCGCTTCGCACCAGGCCCTGCGCCGGATCAGCGGCGGATCGGCACCTGGTCGCGCCCGGGGAATTAGCCCCGACGAAGAGAACAGAAGGATGGGAAGGAAAATCGGGAGATCAGGAGAAACGGACGGTGTTCTGCGTGGTGCCGATACCCTCGATCTCGACCGTGACCACGTCGCCGTCGGCGAGATAGACCTTCGGGTCACGGCCGTGCCCGACACCACCCGGGGTTCCGGTGGTGAGGACGTCACCCGGCGCGAGTGTGATGAACTGGCTGACGTAGGCCACGATCGTGGCGGGCGGGAAAAGCAGGTCCGAGGTACGCGACTTCTGCATCACCTCACCGTTCACCAGGGTGCGCAGGGCGAGGTCGTCCGCATTGTCGAGCTCGTCGGGAGTAACCAGTTCGGGGCCGAGCGGGGTCGATCCCTCGAAAGTCTTGCCCTGCAGGAACTGCAGGGTGCGGAACTGCCAGTCCCGCATGGTGATGTCGTTCATCACGGTGTAGCCGGCGATGGCGGCGCGGGCCGTGTCCTCGTCGGCGAAACGAACCGTGGAGCCGATGACGAAGGCGAGCTCGCCCTCCCAGTCGACCTCGCTGCTCACCGGCGGCACGATGATGTCGTCGCGCGCGCCGATCAGGGAGCTGGCGTACTTGGCGAACAGCGTCGGGTGGGTCGGTGGGGTGCGCCCCATCTCCTTCAGGTGGGTCGCGTAGTTCAGACCCATGCAGACGATCTTGGGCGGCTGCGGCACCAGCGGTGCCAGGTCCGCGCCGTCACGCTCGATCCTCTCGCCGTCAACGGCGGCGGCCTGGCGCCAGTCCGGGCCCGAGGCGATCAGAGTGCCCACGCTCGCGAACGGGAGCAGGACGATCTCGTCACCCTCGACGCGACCAGCGGCGGTTTCGCCACCGGGACGACGGACAGTGGACAAGCGCACGGTTTCTCCTCAGGTATGTGCGGCCGACCGACTGGCCGGCCGGGCTATCCGGTATCTCTGGCTGGCTGGGCCAAGCGGGCGGCTCTGTTCGACCCGCCCAGCCGTTCAGCTGCTCGGCGGCTGAGCTTTTCAGCTGCTCGGCTGCTGAGCCTCTTCAGCTGCTCGCGGTCACCGGAACCGACGCCGCCGCGACCGCGGTCGCCGCCGCCGCCTCGGCCGCGACACCGTTGTCCGGCGCCGGGAAGGCGGGCATGACCTCGGCGGCGAAGAGCTCCAGCGTGCGGCGGGCATCCGACAGCGGGGTCGCCGCGAAGTTGATCTGCATGGAGGGCTCGACGTCGCCGAACACCTCGAGGGTCGCGGCCACCTGCTGGCGGACGTCCGCCGGGGTGCCGACGTAGACTTGGGCCTTGTCCTCGAGCTCGGCCAGCGTCTTCCTGCGCATCCCGGTGATCATGTCGGCGTAGCCCGCGTACTGCGACGGGCTGCGCTCCATGTAGTCCTCCCAGGTGGAGGCCATCTTGTCGACGTAGTCGGCGTAATGCACGGCGGCGTTGCGCCGGGCCCGGTCGCCGTCGGTGTCGACGAAGCAGTGGATCCCCATCTGAATCCGCTCGGAGCCGGCCGGGTAACCGGCGTCGAGGCGGGCCTTCCGGTACAGGTCGAGCAGCCCGGCGACCTTCTCGTTCGTCGAGGTGAACGGAATGAACATCAGATTGAAGCCCTGGCTGCCCGCCCAGACGAAACTCTCCGGGGTGGACGTCGCCGCGATGAAGACCGGCGGATGGGGCCGCTGGTAGGTCAGGGGAAGCATACTCACCGGACCGAACCTGTGAAAGGTGCCGTTCCACACCACATCGGTCTCGGTCCACAGCTTGAGGACCGCGGCAATACCTTCCTGGTGCCGCGCCCGGCTGGTGTCCATGTCGACTTCGAATGCCTCGAACTCGCCGGGGAGGAACGCCCTCGCGAAGCCGACGTCAAGGCGGCCGTGGGACAGGTTGTCGAGCATCGCGAGCTGCCCCGCGAGCTTGATGGGGTGGTTGAACGCCGGGATGTTCGCACCGGTTATCAGCCGAATACGTTCGGTCCTGGTCGCGACGGCCGCGAGGAAGGTGACGGGGTCCGGGCTGTAGCCCCCGTAGGGGTAGAAGTAGTGTTCGACGATCTTCACCGAGGAGTAGCCGAGGCGGTCCGCGAGGATCGACAGATCGAGAGCCTCGTCAAAGAACTGCACAGCAGACTTCTCGGCGGGCGAGACCGTGGGGAAGAAGTTCACTCCGGCGAGCACCGGCACCTCCACCTAACTATATCGTCGGTAGACGCTGAAATCACAGTCGAAAGTGCAGCCTTGAGACATTTTTCGTGCTATCGTGCGAAAACTGTTCCAGACTGTGGGGTTCCACCGTGGAACACGAGTTTCCGCCGGGTGCGTCAGGGTGGTTTCGACGGCCAGGGACAGGAGCTCACTCCAGCCGACGACGACGTCGATTCATTTCTGTATACTGTCCACAATTCTGCGGCTGAGGTGCACGGGTGGGAGATATGAAGACGACGATCGGCGCGGCCTACCGTCCGCTGCGGCAGCTCGTCGCCGACGAGCTGCGCGGTCGCATTCTTCGCGGCGAGCTCACCCAGGGCAGCCGTGTCATCGAGGACCGCCTCGCCGAGGAGCTGGGGGTCTCCCGCAACCCTGTCCGCGAGGCGATCCGGCTGCTGGAGTCGGAGGGCCTCGTCGAGGTCACCCCGCGCAAGGGCGTCATGGTCACGGTGATCAGCGGCGAGGAGGCCGACGACCTCATCGAGGTCCGCGCCGCGCTGGAGGTCACCGCGGTACGCCGGGCGGCGACCAGGGGCATCACCGCCGAGATCGACGCCGAGCTCGAGGCGGTGCTGGTCGAGGGCGAAGGCGTCACCGAGGCGGGCGCCTACGAGCGCCTCTCCGCGCTCAACGCCCGCTTCCACGACCTGCTCGCGCGGGCCAGCGGCAACAACCACCTCGTCGAGGTCCTGCGTGACCTGCAGAACCGGCTGCAGCTGCTGTTCTCCGTCGGCGTGTCGCGCCGCTCGGGGCGCGCCTGGGAGGAGCACCGCCGCATCCTGGAGGCGATTCGCGCCCGGGACGCGGACTGGGCGGAGGCGGAGATGCGCGCACACATCAACGGCGCGGCGCACCGCTACCAGAAGGAGAAGCCGCCGGCCTAGCCGGGATGCCGGTGCCGGCTCCCTCGATGGCGCCGGCACCGCGAGGGCTGCCGGCAGCGCCGGAGACGTCAGTGCCACTGGATACGTCAGTGCCACCGGATACGTCAGTGCCGCGGGAGGCGTCAGCGGTGTGGCAGCGGCGGCGCGAACGCGCCGAACGGCCGTCACCATGGCGAGGCTGGCGCGACGAGTGGCCAGGGGCGGTCGCGCTCGACCGCCGCGGCAAGCTCGAGCAGCAGGTCGTCGCGGTGGTGCGGCGCGAACAGGTGCAGGCCCACCGGCAGGCCGGTCGGGCCCGTCCCCACCGGGATGGAGATCGCCGGGCAGCCGCTGATGTTCGCCAGGGGAAGCGGGCCCGGCGCGGGGCTGCCCGTCTCGGCGTCGAAGGCCTCTCCCGTCGTCGGGCAGGCCACGAGGTCGACGTCGTCGAACAGCGCCGCCATGGTCTCGATGACGTCGATCCGGTAGGTGTCCAGCTCGGTGAGGACCCGGGCGTCGAGGCTGTCCGCGGCCACCATCACGTCGCGGATCTCCGTCGTGAGCTCGTCCGCGCACGCGGGCCAGTAGGGGCCCAGGAACCGCCGGATGCGCAGCGCGCCGATCGCGGCGAACGCCGCCGACGGTCCGGGGACCACCGGGGTCGCCAGCGCGGCCAGCCGCAGGCCCGCGGCCGCGACGAGGTCGCGCAGCGCCCGCTCCACCACCGTGACCACGCCCTGGTCGTGCGCGGCGCCACCGAGGTCGGGCAGCCAGGCGACCCGCAGGCCCGCGGTGGGCACTGTCCCGAGACCGACCTCGAACCGCGCAGAGATCGGGGCACTGAACGGATCACGCGGGTCGAAGCCGGCGGTGGCGTCGAGCGCGCGGGCGATGTCGCGCACCGAACGGCTCAGCGTGGTCGTGACCACGGTGAACGGCTCCAGCACCGGCTCCGGTCCACCGGGCACGATCCGCCAGCTGACCTTGAGCCCGGGCAGGCCGCACATCGCCGCCGGCTGACGGGTCGAGCCGCCGCCGTCCGTCGCCGTCGCCAGCGCGAACAGGCCACCGGCCACCGCGGCGGCGCTGCCACCCGACGAGCCGCCGGCGGACGCCGTCAGCCGCCACGGGTTGCGGGTGATGCCGTGCAGGCGGCTCGCGGTGTGCGCGCCGCGGGCCAGCTCACTGGACGTCGTCTGCGCCACCGGGATCGCCCCGGCCGCGACGAGCCGCCGAACCTGGGTCGAGTGGCGGGCGGACCGCCTCCCCCGCAGGGGCACCGACGCGTCAGCCCGCGGCCAGCCGGCGACCTGCTCCAGTTCCTTCACCGCGAACGGCACGCCGGCGAGCGGCAGGGCGAGGTCGACCTGCGCGGCCGCCCGGCGCGCCGCGTCGGCGTCGACATGGCACACCGCGCCCAGCCGCGACCGCTCCAGCGCGCCCAGCACCCGTTCCAGTTCGGTGACCGGGTCGCGGTCCCCACGCCGGTAGCTGTCCACCAGCCCGACCGCGTCCCCGGCCCAGGGCGCGGCCGTCCCGCCGGAGGCCGTCCCGCCGGAGGTCACCTCGGTGGTCGCTGCCGGCTGGCTCAGCACGGTCCGTCCAGCTGGGACGGACCGTAGTGACGGAGCTCGACGACGTTGCCGTCGGGATCCCGGATGTAGAGCAGATCGCTGTTGCCGTAGGCGCCGTAGCGATGGAACGGGCCACCGACGACGTCGAAGACCCCGGACGCGGCGAGCTCGGCGAGGTCACACGGCTCGATGACGACGCAGAAGTGGTTCACGTTGCGACCGGGGCCACCACGCGGGGTGCGGGCGTCCAGGTCGATGATCACTCCTGGTGCCACCTCGACCGACGGGAACGGCGCCCGGCCCTCGCGCCAGGCCTCGAGACGGTGGGTCCGCATGCCGAACTTCTCGACCCACCACCGGACCGAACGCTCCGGATCCTCGACGTTCAACACGATGTGGTCGAAGGCCTTGGTCACGATCGGTGGCCGGACTACTGGCAGCGATTCGACTGTGTCGCCCACGGTCACGTTCAACCCTCCCGGTTCCTCCGACGAAGTTCGTCGACTGTATACCGACAGCCCCGCTCCGCCGCTACCCCCACAGCCGTCCGTTCACTGGGAGAACACGCTGTGACGTGCATGTTTCGCGATTCCCGCCAACCCTCGGCATTCCCTGTGACGCCACAACCGTATACAGTCGACGGCGAGTCGAGAAGTTCTTCCGCCTTGGGGCCGTACCTGGGCCACCAGGCATGGAGGACGGATCGGTAGCGGTGTGTAGCGCAGGGCAGATAGGACGAGGCACCAGGAGGGCACGATGGCAGCGGACCGATCCGCGGAGATCGAGCGGTCCCGAGTCGAGTTCAGTCGCGCCCGACGGGCGCAGAGCGCCGGGCGCCAGCTTCAGGTCTCGTCCCGGCGGGCCTACGAGATGCTGCGCGCCGGCCTACGCGCCGGGCACTTCGACGGCCCGGAGGAGCTCGCCGAGAACACCCTCGTGAACACCCTCGGGATCAGCCGCAACTCGGTGCGCCGCGCCCTGTCCATGCTGGCCGACGAGGGCCTGGTGACCCGCGCCCCGCGTCGGGGCACCACAGTCCGGCGCGGCATCGTCCAGGTCCACGAGGGCGAGATGCTGCCCCGCGAGCTGCACGAGGAGGAGAGCTGGCGTCGGCTGGAGATCGAGGAGATCAGCCAGTGCGTCGTCCCGACGACCCGGCTGCTGCGTGAGCGGCTGGAGATCGAGGACGCCGAGGTGGTCATGATCGAACAGGTCTTCCGCCTCGACGGCGAGCCGCTGTGCGTCCGGGCCGGCTACGTGCCGCTGCCCGCGACACCTGAGCGCTACTTCGCCGACGTGGTCGCCATCGACCGTCGCCCACCGCGCTACGAGGCCCTGTTCGAGCAGCTCTTCGACGCCCCGTACGGCGGCGGGCGGGCCGTGGTGGAGGCCGTTCCCTGCGAGGAGCGCACCGCGCGACTGCTCGGCGTCACGCCGGGAACCCCGGTCCTGCTGCGGGAGGTCGTCGTCCGCGACAGCAGCGGACGTGCCCGTGACCTGCACTGGACCCATTTCCGCGGCGATCGCGTCGCGCTCTCCTTCGGTGTCGACGCGCCGACGGCGGCACGGGCGAGCGCCCCGGCGGCCGCCGCACGCGTGACGGGTGCGGCGGCTACGGGCGCGCAGCGGGCGGGAGCGATGTCCGCGCGGGCCGACGTTGCCTGACGGGACCGCGGTACCAGAGGTAGCCGCGGTATCCGAGGCTGGCGCGGTACCCGAGGCTGGCGCCGCATCCGGGGTGGCGTGCCCGCGGACGACGTCCCGATCGCGGCTGGCCTTCCGGCAACAGGCGACGTCCCAGCCGAAGGTGGCCGCGCGCGAGACCGGGCTGGCGCGGACCGTCCCGCTGGCGGCGCTGGTGCTGTTCGGCGCGATGACCGGGCTCGGCCCGTTCTCGATGAGCGTGCACCTGCCGGGCCTGCCCGACATGGCCGACGACCTGCGCACCTCCCAGCCGTCCATCCAGCTGACGATGACCGCGTGCGTCGTCGGGATCGCGGTGGGCCAGCTGATCGCCGGGCCGATCTCGGACGCGGCCGGGCGCCGCCGCCCGCTGCTGGCGGCGATGGCGCTCTACGCCGCCGCGTCCGCCGGCTGCGCGCTGATGTGGTCGGTGCCCGCGCTGGCCGCGTTGCGCTGCGCGCAGGGCATGTTCGCCGGGTTCGGCATGACGATCGCCCGCGCGGCGATCCGTGACCTGGCCGAGGGCCAACGCCTGGTCCGCCTGTTCGCCCGGATGGCGATCATCAGCGGCCTGACCCCGATCCTGGCTCCGAACCTCGGCGGTGCGCTGCTCGCCGTCACCGACTGGCGCGGTGTCTTCGTGGTGCTCGCGCTGCTCGGAGTGGTGCTGGCCGGCGCCAGCGCCGTCAGCATCCGCGAGAGCCTGCCGCCGGCCCGGCGGGTGCCGTTGCGACCGGTCGCGACGTACCGGACGTACCGGACGATCGCCGGCGACCGGTCCTTCCTGACCGCGGCGCTGGTCGTCGGGCTGGCCTACGGCGCGATGTTCTCCTACGTGTCGTCCTCCTCGTTCGTGCTGACCGACGCCTACGGGGTGTCGAAGACCCAGTTCGGGCTGCTGTTCGCCCTGAACGCGCTCGGTTTCATGGGCGGCAGCCAGGTCGGAGCCGCGCTGTCGGCACGGTTCGGCTCGCTGGGCGCACTGGGCCGCAGCCTGCCGACAGCCGCCCTCGGCAGTCTCCTGATCATGGTGGGTGCGGCCACGCACCTGGCGGCGCTGGTGATCGCCGCACTGTGGTTCACCGTCGCGTCGATCGGCATGTGCATGCCGGTCGCCTCCGCCGAGGCGATGCGCTCCCAGTCCGCGAACGCCGGGACGGCCTCCGGGCTGCTCGGGCTCATCCAGTTCGCGCTCGGAGGTCTGGTCGGCCCGATCGCCGGCGCCTTCGGGTCCGCCAGCGCTCTGCCGCTGGGCGCGACGATGTGCGTTCTGCTCTGCGCCGCATGCGTGTTGTGCGCCCGGTCGGCGAGCGGATCGCGAGCCACCGCCGCCACCGCCGCCACGGCCGCCACGGCCGCCACGGCCGCCACGGCCCGACCGGAATAGTCCTGCCGGCGCCCGGTGGCAATCCGCCTCCGAGGACCGGCAGCAATCCTCGCCGACCCGACGCCAATCCCCCGCGGGATCTCCGTCATCCGGGTATGGAGGGCTTATCCAGGCCGAAATTCCCCGCCTTTCGATGAACATCCCTCCGCACCTCGTTCGATCATGCTTCCAGGCCGGCTCCCGGCCGCCCAGCAGGCACCCGGCAGGCGGCGCAATCATCTGGATCACGCTGTGTGCCAGGTACTTCTCCACACTTCGTGTGGCGCAAAGCGCGGGTTACCGCTCCCGCGCCGCAGAGAAACAATGCGGCGGAAATATAGGCCTCCGACGCCCGGCACCGGGACGGCTTCGGGGCAGCGATCGACCGGAAGGTGGCCCGTGATGACCACTGGCACCGTGATCAGCGACACCGCACGGCGGGAGGATCTCGCCGAGGAATCAGGCCCACCGATTCTTCGCGTCGAGGGAATGACCGTCCGCTACGACTCGTCTCGTGGCGACGTCGTCGCCGTCGACGACGTGAGTTTCTCGCTCGGCCGCGGCGAACGGGTTGCCCTCGTCGGCGAGTCCGGCTCGGGCAAGACCACGCTCGGGCTGGCGCTGGCGGGTTTCCTCACCCAGCCGTCCGTACACATCACGCACGAGCGGCTGGAATTCGACGGCGTGCCCGTCTCCCGCGTGGTCCGCACCCGGCTGCCGGTGCGGACACCCGGGCTCTCCATGGTGTTCCAGGACGCGATGACCACCCTTGATCCGGTCTGGACGATCGGCAGCCAGCTCGCCGCCGTCATCCGGGCTCAGCGCGCCGGCGCCACCGGCACCGACGGGGCCGACGCTGGTGCTGGTGCTGGTGCTGGCCGCCGCTGGCTGCACCGGCGGGCGGACCGGGCGGCCATCCGTGAGATCTCGCGCCACTGGCTGACAAAGGTCGGTCTGCGCGACACCGACCGGGTGCTGCGAGCCCGCCCGTACGAGCTGTCCGGCGGCATGCGGCAACGCGCGATGATCGCCATCGCTCTGTGCGGCTCACCCCGGCTGCTCATCGCCGACGAGCCCACCTCGGCGCTGGACGCCTCCCTCGCCCGCGACGCCATGGAAATGCTGCTCGGGCTCACCCGGGAATCGGGTGCGTCGGTACTGGTGATCAGCCACGACATTCTGCTGGCACAGGAGTACACCGACCGCACCTTCGTCATGTACGGCGGCCGGATCGTGGAGAAGCGCAGTTCGGCGAAACTCGCCGAGACGGCCACCCATCCGTACACAGTCGGCCTTCTGCGGTGCGTACCGACGCTCGACAGCGCCGAGCTCGACGAGCTCCCGACGCTGGCGAGCGTCGCCGCCGCGAGCGCACCCGCCGCACCGGCACCGACACCCGCAACGGCACCCGTCGCGAAGGCACCCGCACCCGCACCGCCCGCACCCGCGCGCACGCCAGTGGCGCCCGCACAGCGGCGCCCCCTCATCCGTACCGATCGCCGAGAAGGGCAGTAAGAGTGGACGCCTTCGCGCAGCTGGCGGTCAGTTCCGTGGTGAAGTACTTCGGGCCCGCCCGAAGTCGGCATGCCGCCGTCGACGGCGTCTCACTCTCGGTCGAGCCGGGCCAGCGCCTCGGCGTGGTCGGCGAGTCCGGTTCCGGGAAGTCGACCCTGGCCCGGATGATGGTCGGCCTGGAGCGGCCGGCGGCCGGCGAGATCTCCTTCAACGGCGTCGCGATGGGCACCCTGCTGAAGATGCGGGCCTCACGGGTGGAGCTGCGCCGGGAGGTGCAGTTCGTCGCGCAGGACACCACGTCGTCGTTCGACCCGCTGCGCACGTTGCGCGACTCGATCCGCCAGCCGGCGCAGCATCTGCTCGGGTTGAGCAGCCGTGACGCCGACGCGAAGGTCGACGAGACGGTCGCCCTGCTGGGCCTGGCGCCGGCGCTGGTGGACCGGCATCCCGCGGAGGTCTCCGGCGGGCAGCGGCAGCGTTTCGCGATCGCCCGGGCGCTCGTCGTCCGTCCGCGGCTGCTGGTGTGTGACGAGGTGGTCTCCGCGCTCGACGTGTCGGTGCAGGGCTCGATCCTCAACCTGCTCAAGCGGTACTGCCTGGAGTCGGGGGCAGCACTCGTCTTCGTCTCGCACGGCCTGCCGGCCACCGCGTTCGTCTGCTCGGAGCTCGTCGTCATGCGGCACGGCAAGGTCGTCGAGCACGGCGACACCCGGCAGGTGCTGCACGAGCCGAAGCATCCCTACACCGCCAGCCTGCTCGCCGCCTTCCGCGGCGGCGGGGCCCGCAGCGCCGCCTGACCACTCCTGCTCCCGTTCCCGCTTCGGCCGCTGTTCCCGCTTCGGCCGCTGTTCCCGGCACGTCCCGTCCGCTTCCGCTTCCACTCCCCCTTCGCCCGACCGTCCGTCCGGAGAAAGGACCACCGGCCATATGGAGATCCTGCGCCGACAGCGGTGGTGGTTGGGCCGCATCGTCGCGCTGCCGTTTCAGCTGCTGGTGTTCGCGGCGGTGTCGTTCCTGCTGGTCCAGAGCATTCCCGGCGATCCCGTCGCGGTGCTGACCGGCGGGCAGGCCACCGAGGAGAACCGCGCCGCCATCGAGAAGGAGCTCGGCCTCGACGGCAGCCTGCTCCACCAGCTGCTGCACTACCTGGGCAACGTCATCCACTTCGATCTGGGCAACTCGATCATGTCCGGGCAGTCCGTCGCCGACCAGTTCGGTGAGCGGCTCCCGGCGACCGTCGAACTCGCGCTGATGGGGGTGCTGCTGTCGATCGTGGTCGCGGTGGCGTTCGCCTACCTGGCAGTGATGCGCCCGAAGAGCCCGCTCGCCTACCTGGTCCGCGGCTTCGCCCGGATCGCCGGTGGACTGCCGGAGTTCGCGGTGGCCGTCGCCGCCGTGTTCGTCTTCTACGCCACCCTGCACTGGGCACCCGCCCCGCTCGGACGTCTCTCCGGTGACATCGCGGAGGTTCCGAAGGTCACCGGGATGCCGTTCCTCGACACGGTCCTGACACTGCGCTTCGACGCGACCTGGTCGATGCTCGGTCACCTGGTGCTGCCGGTGGGCGTGCTGGTGATCTGCCAGTCCGGTGTGCTGATCAAGATGCTGCTGGCCGGGCTGGAGGAGGCCGTCGACTCGGCGCCGACCCGGTTCCGGATCGCGACGGGCGCCTCGGCGGCGACGGTGCGGGCGAGCCTGTTCCGCCGCGCGCTGCCGCCCGCGGTCACCACCTGCGGCACCCTGTTCGGCTACACCCTCGGTGGCGCGGTGATCATGGAGTCGATCTTCGGTTTCGCCGGGATCGGCGGCTACCTCGCGGACGCGGTCTCCTCCGGTGACATCCCGGCGATGCAGGGCTTCCTCGTCATCGTCGCCGCTGTCTCCCTGCTGGTCTTCCTCGCTGTCGACCTGGTCAACATGACGCTCGACCCGCGCCGGCGGCCGGGCGTGCGGGCGGAAGGGTAACCATGGCTGTCGTCGACACCGCCGATCGTCCGGAGACACCCGCATCCACCGCGACTTCCGCGGTTCCTGCCCCGGCTCCGACCGACGCGGCATCCGTGGCCGCCGGCGGCGGGCGCCCGGGCTGGCTGCGCCTGCTGATCAGCCTGCTGCCGCTGGTCCTGCTCGCCGTCGTCGCCGTCATCGGCCCGTGGATCACGCCTTACGACCCCGAGCGGGTCGCGGGGCCGTCGTCGAAGGGGCCGAGCGGCGACCACTGGTTCGGCACCGACGGTTCCGGGCTGGACGTCCTGTCGCAGCTGCTCGCCGCGACCCGTACCAACGTCGGGGTGGCCACCGTCGTCGTCCTGCTCGCCACCGTCGGCGGCGCGTTCCTCGGCCTGCTGACCGGGATGAACGAGTCGTCGCGGGGCCCGCGCGGGGTGCTGGCCCGGATCATCGGTCGGGCCGTCGACTTCGTCCAGGCCGTGCCCGGGATGCTGGTCGGCCTGGTCGCGGTGGCCTTCTACGGGGCCTCGTTGACCACGCTGGTCGCGACGCTCGCGATCGTGCTCGCGCCGCTGCAGGCGCGGCTGGTGCGCACCGAGGTCCTGCGGGTCCGGTCGGACGCCTACGTCGACGCGGCCCGGCTCGCCGGGCTGAGCGAGCTGCGGCTCACGCTGCGCCATGTCCTGCCGAACTCCTGCCGGCCGGCGCTGGAGAACATCTCGGTGATCTTCGCGGTGAGCATCATCCTCACCGCGTCGCTCGGCTTCCTCGGCGCCGGGCTGCCCCCGCCCCATCCGGAGTGGGGATCGATGATCTCCCGCGGTGCGACCGACGCGGCCGTCGGCCGCTGGTGGCCCGCCACCTTCCCCACCATCGCCCTGATTCTCACCGTCGCGATCATGGCTTCCTCGGCCGCGAAACTGTTCGGCCGCCGCCGCTAGCGGCTGGTGGCTGATGCCGGGACCGCATCAGCCACCACCACCTCCACCGGCTGCCTCCCGATCAGGCGGCCGTCCGTCCAGCAGCACCACTACGCCGACGTGGTGGCCACCGCAGATCTCTCACCATCGACAGGAGCTCTCTCATGCCTGCCCACAACACCCTCCGACCAGGGGGTAATGATGGCGCCGGTGATCCGGTCGCCATACCCGTCGTGACCAGCTCTCGAGGGCAGCACGGGCGGCGCCTGCGCCGCGCGGGCGCCGCGATCACCGCCGGCGGAGTCGCGATCGCGCTCATCGCCGCCTGCTCCGGCGAGACGACCTCCTCGTCGTCCGAGGGCTCCTCAAACGGAGCCGACAGCATCGTCGAGGCTGTCGCCGCGCTGCCGACCGCGTTCGCCTACGACGCCGGCGCGTTCACCTACGAGGGCTTCGAGTTCCAGATCAACACCCAGGCGCAGCTCATCCGCAACCCGATCGTGACGGCGGACCGCGCCGACGGGTCGCAGGAGCAGGACTTCTTCAAGTTCGAGGGCGAGCTGGCGGAGAGCTACGACGTCAGCGCCGACGGGCTGACCTACACCTTCCACCTGCGCAAGGGCGTGAAGTCGTTCGCCGGCAACGAGCTCACCGCCGACGACGTGCTCTGGTCGTACGAGCGGAAGTGGAACTCGACGTCGGTGGCACCGGCCATCTCGGCCCCGGCGATCACCGACCCGGCGAAGCAGTTCAAGAAGATCGACGACTACACGGTCTCGATCACCATCGACCGCGCCGGTGACGGTTTCACGCTGCTGTCCCTGCTCGCCAACGTCAGCGGCGACATCTTCGACAGCGACCTGCTCAAGCAGCACGTGACAACGGACGATCCGTACGCGGTCAAGTGGTCGGCCGAGAACGGGAACTTCGGCTACGGCGCCTATGTGCTCGACAACTGGAAGTCCGGCCAGAGCCTGACACTGAAGGCGAACCCGAACTACTGGGCGGGCGAGCCGGCGATCAAGACGATCACGCAGCGGGTGGTCGCCAACCCCGGAACCCGCACCAACCTGCTGACCAACGGTGATGCCGACATCGCCGTCCAGCTTCGCCCGCAGGACGTCAACGGGATGAAGGACGACGACAGCCTGCAGACCTTCAACATCGACTCGATCGAGTACCTGAACACCAACATCAACATCAAGAAGGCACCGTTCGACGACAAGCTCGTGCGGCAGGCGCTGAGCTACGCCATCCCCTACGACGAGATCATGAAGCAGGTCTTCCTCGGCCGTGCCGACGCGATGACCGGCTTCATCAACCCCCGCTACCCCGGATACACCACCGACGGCCTGCGGACCGGATCGTATGACCCGGACAAGGCCAAGAGCCTGCTCGCGCAGGCCGGTGTCAGCGGTGTCTCGGCGAAGATCCTCGTCGAGAACAGCATTCCGGCGCTGGAGGAGGCCGCGGTCCAGATCCAGTCGTACGCCAAGGACGCCGGCTTCAACTTCACCATCGACAAGCAGCCGGCCACCGCGGTGCAGGACCAGCGCTCCAACGGCACGTACGACATCCAGCTGGTGACCGACAAGGCGATCAGCCAGTCGCCGCCGTACGAGCTGCTGCTCGCGTTCACGAAGGGCTCGCCGCTCAACGCCACCGGCTTCGCGAACGACGCCTACTACGCCGCTGTCGACAAGGGCGTCGCCGCCGGCGACCCGCTGTCGGAGGCAGCCGGCACGGCCTGGAACGAGGCCGTGAAGATCTGGCAGGACGAGCAGCCGACCGTTCCGGTCGCGTTCATCCAGCCGAACGTGGTCTTCGGCGCCGGTATCGACGGCTACTACTACCGCTCGGACAGCGCGATCGACTTCGCCGCGCTCTCGAAGACCCAGTAGCCGCCTGGCTCCCGCTTTCCCTCCGCCGTGCCGGCGCAATTTCGCCGGCACGGCGGATTCCTTTGCGGCCACGCAGCGGGCCGGACCGCACTCCCCACCCACGACCGCCGGCGTAATTCCGGACGAACCCGGCGGCACCCCGACCGAAACACGGCTGGGATTTTCTGCAGGAAAGAACGGGCCGCGCGACGCGCGGATGGACGGGCTTCATGCCCCGGGCGAGGGAGAGAACATGTTCCACATGGGCTGGTTCGTCGGGTCAGGCTTCAGCGTCCAGTCGTGGCGCGGCACGTGGGGCGGCTCCGGTGCCCGGGAATGGATGAAGCCCGATCTCTACGTCGACATGGCCCGCTCCCTGGAACGGGCCTGCTTCGACTACATGATCTTCGAGGACGGCCTCATGATCCCGGACGCCTACCAGGGGAACATGCAGGCCTACCTGAAGTACAACATGGAGTCCCCGCGGCACGACCCGACCGCGCTCATCGGCATTCTCGGCCAGGCGACGTCCCGTATCGGGCTCATTCCCACCCTTTCCACGTCGTTCTACCCGCCGTTCATGGCGGCGCGGATGCTGGCCACCCTGGACCACCTCACCGACGGCCGGGTCGGCGGGAACCTCGTCACCTCCTCCAGCCACCGGGCCGCGCAGAACTTCGGCTACGAGAAGCACTTCGAGCACGACCTGCGGTACCGGATGGCCGACGAATGGATCGACCTCGTCGGGAGGCTGTGGGAGTCGTGGGAGCCGGGTGCGGTCGTCTTCGACGAGGAGACCGGCACCTTCGCCGACCACACCAAGGTCCACACGGTCGACTTCGAGGGTGAGTTCTTCCGCTGCCGCGGCCCGCTGAACGCCGTGCCCGGGCCGCAGGGCCGCCCGGTGATCTGCCAGGCGGGCGGCTCCCCCGCCGGCCGCGAGTTCGCCGCCCGCAACGCCGACACCGTCATCTGCGTGCCGCTGGGAGTGGAGGCGATGAAGGCCTACCGCGACGACATGTCCGCCCGGCTCATCGCGAACGGGCGCAAGCCGTCCGACTGCAAGGTGCTCTACCTCGTGCGCCCGGTGCTCGGCGCGACCGACGACGAGGCCCGGGAGAAGCGCCGGCGCATCCAGGCCGCCCAGCGCACCGACGACGCCATCGCCACCCAGCTCGCCGTCATGTCCTACTTCTCCGGGCTGGACTTCTCCCAGTTCGACCTCGACAAGCCGCTGCCCGACCTCACCGGCCAGGTCAACGGCCACCAGTCGTCGATGTCGCGTTACGCCAAGGACAGCGAGGACGGCAAGACCCTGCGCGAGCTCGCCGCCACCCACGAGACGACCGTCTCCCTCGAGCTCGTCGGCACCCCCGACACCGTCGCGGCGCTGATGGGCGAGGCGATGGAGGAGGTCGGCGGCGACGGCTTCCTCATCTCCAACGAGCTCGACCGGCGCGGCATCGCCGAGATCGCCGACGGCCTCGCCCCGGCCCTCAAGCGCCGCGGACTCATCCGCGAGTCGTACACGCACGAGTACTTCCGCGACAACCTGCTGGAGTTCTGATGTTCCACCTCGGCCTGTTCACCGGATGCGGCGTGCAGTCCTGGAAGGACATGTGGTCGGGCGAGGGAGCGACCGACTGGATGAGCCCACAGCTCTACATCGACGTGGCCCGGGCGGTCGAGCGGGCCGGTTTCGACTGCATCATCCTGGAGGACGCCCACTTCGTTCCCGACGTCTTCCGCGGCAACACCGACTTCGCCCTGAAGAACGGCTTCCACGCACCGAAGATGGACCTGTTCGTGATGACGCCGTTCATGCTCACCGCGACGAAGCACCTCGGGATCCTCCCCACGCTGACGACCACCTTCCACCCGCCCTACATGGCGGCCCGCACGCTTGCCACCCTCGACCACCTCTCCGGCGGGCGCGGCGGCGCCAACCTGGTCATGTCGCACAACGACCGCACCGCGCAGAACTTCGGCCTGGACGGACAGGCCGACCACGACCTGCGCTACGACCAGGGTGACGAATGGGTGCAGCTCGTCACCGAGCTGTGGAACTCCTGGGACGCCGACGCGCTCACCGTCGACCGCGACAACGGCGTCTACGTCGACCCGGCGAAGGTCCACGAAATCCATTTCTCCGGCCGCTTCTACCGTTCCCGGGGCCCGTTGAACTCGCTGCACCCACCGCAGGGGCGCCCGGTGTTCTCCCAGGCCGGCGGATCGGGCCGCGGCAAGGACTTCGCCGCGCGCAACGTCGACCTGGTGATGACCAACGTCACCGGCATCGACACCATGAAGGCCTTCCGCGACGACCTGGTCGCCCGGCTGGAGACCTTCGGCCGCAAACCCGACTCCTGCAAGGTGATGTTCAACGTCGCCCCGGTCCTCGGGGAAACCCAGCGGGAGGCCGAGGAAAAGCGCGCCGCGGCGGTCGCCGCCCGCGAGGCGAACATCGAGTCGAACCTGGGCTGGATGTCCTACTACAGCGGCATCGACTTCGGGAAGTTCGACCTGGACGCCCCGATGCCGCAGATGCACACGAACGCCAGCCGCAGCACCACGCAGAACCTGCAGGCGAAAAGCACCGGCCTGACGCTGCGCGAGTTCGCCTCGTATCCGTCCGGGGGCGCCGTCGAACTGGTCGGCACGCCGGACGCTGTGGCCGCCCAGATGGGCGAGGTGATGGTCGAGGTCGGCGGCGACGGCTTCCTCATCCAGCAGCCGATGTTCCGCCGTGCGATCAGCGAGATCACCGACGGCCTCGCTCCGGCGCTGCGCCGCCGCGGCCTCATCCGCGACGGCTACTCCTACCCCCACTTCCGCGACAACCTGCTGGAGTTCTGACCCACGCCGCCCCGCCGGACCCACCGGACCCGGACCCAGCGGGCCCGGATCCACCGGACCGTGATCGGGCTTCTGGCCGGTGACGCGCTGGCAGGATCTGACCGCGGGGCCGGTCGTCCCATCGACCTGCCCATCCACCCGGCCGAACGCCGCACGGAAGGCACTCCATGGACCTCGCCACCGACCTGCCGATCTGTGCCACCTGCGGCGTGCAGTACGACGCGCCGCGGCCCGACTGCCCGGTCTGTGAGGACGAGCGCCAGTACGTCGGCTGGGACGGTCAGCGTTGGACCACCCTGGGGACGCTGCGCGCCGAGGGCTTCCACGGCCGGCTGGAACCCGAGGGCCCGGGCGTGTACGGCATCGGCGCCGAACCGAAGATCTCCATCGGCCAACGGGCACTGCTGGTCACCACCCCGGGCGGCAACATCCTCTGGGACTGCGTGCCCTACCTCGACGACGACCTGATCGCCCAGGTCAACGCTCTGGGCGGCATCAGCGCGATCGCGGTCAGCCACCCGCACTTCTACGGCTCGATGATCGACTGGAGCCACGCGTTCGGGAATGTGCCCGTCTACGTCCACGCCGCCGACGAACAGTGGCTCGGCCGCCGCTCCCCCGCCGTCGAGCTGTGGACGGGCGACACCCTCACCGTCGGCGAGGGCCTCACCCTCGTCAACGGCGGCGTGCATTTCGACGGCGGCACCGTGCTGCACCACGCCGGCGGCGAGAACGGCCAGGGGGCGCTGTTCTCCGGGGACATCCTGCAGGTTGTTCTCGACCGTCGGTATGTGAGCTTCATGTACTCGTACCCGAACTACATCCCGGAGCGGCCGGCGACCGTCCGCCGGGCCATCCGCCTGCTGGAGCCGTTCGCCTTCGAGGCCATCTACGGTGCCTTCTGGCAGACCATCGTCCGCACCGACGGCCGCGCCGCCATGCACCGCTCCGCGGACCGCTACCTGCGCTTCGTCGCCGACCCGGCCCACCCGTCCTGACCGGCCCGATCTCACCGGGCGCGACCGGACATGTCATTCCCGACTGTTCTCGCCACCAAGATTCCCAACCCGAAGCCCTGGACAGGAAGGGCGCGGACGACGCCGTGGCCGAAAGCCTCGGCTTCAAGATTGTCACCGGCAAGGGTGTGCTGGTTCCGCCCGGCGTCCAGACCGTGCGCCGGATGTCGCTCGATCTGCGGGCCGCCCAGCTCGGCATCGACTGCGTCACCCAGCAGGGTATTCCGGTGGGAATCCGCGGCGTGGTCATCTTCAAGGTCGGCGACGACTACGTCTCCATCGCGAACGCGGCCCGCCGCTTCCTCGACCAGCAGGACAAGATGGACACCCGCGTGCACAACGTCTTCGCCGGCCACCTGCGCGCCATCGTCGGGCAGCTCACCGTCGAGGACCTCATCCGTGACCGGGAGAAGCTGACCCATCTGACCCGGGCCAGCTCCGGCACCGAAATGGAGAAGCTCGGCCTGATCGTCGACTCGCTGCAGGTCCAGGAAATCGACGATCCCACCGGATACATCCGTAACCTCGGCCGCCCGCACGTGGCCGCGGTGGCCGCGCAGGCCCGGATCGCCGAGGCCGAGGCCGACCGCGAGGCCACCGAGCAGGAGCAGATCGCGCTGGCGCTGAAGGCCGAGGCGCAGCGCAACAGCTCCATCAAGCAGTCCGGCTTCCAGGCCGAGATCGACGAGGCCACTGCCCGCGCCGCCCAGGCCGGCCCGCTGGCCGAGGCCGCCGCGCACCAGCAGGTCGTGGTGGAGCAGACGAGGGTCGCCGAGCTCGAGGCCGAGTTGGAGGAGCAGCGGCTGCAGGCCTCGATCCGCAAGCCTGCCGACGCCCGTGCCTACGAGCAGACCACGCTCGCACGCTCCACCCGGGACGCGCAGATCAGCGCGGCAGAGGCCGCGGCCCGGGAGGTCGAGCTCGCCGCCGCCGCCGACGCCACCAGGATCCGCACCGACGCGGACGCCCGGGCGACCCAGATCCGGATGCTGGCGACCGCCGAGGCGGAGTCGACCCGCGCGGTCGGGGACGCCAACGCCCATGCCCGCCGTGCTGTCGGCGCGGCGGAAGGCGAGGCGCTGCGGGCCTGGGGCCTGGCCGAGGCGGAATCCATCAAGGCCCGCGCGGACGCACTCGCCACAAACCAGGAAGCCGTCATCGGCCAGCAGCTCGCCGAGCAGTGGCCGGCCATCGTGGAGGCCGCGGCCAAGCAGTTCAGCGCGATCGACCAGCTGATCGTCCTGAACGGGGCGGCCGGCCTGAGCGAGACCCTGGCCGCCGCGCTCTCCCAGGGCGCGACAGGCCTGCAGCTGGCCCGCTCCCTGCTGAGCGGCGGGTCGTCGGACGGTAAGCCGTCGGCCGCGGCCACCACCGACGGCACCAGCACCGGCACCAGCACCAGTCCCAGGACTGGCGGGAGCGACACGGCGTCGGTTCCGGCCGTGCGGTCGCCCGGTGGAGCTGGTCGATAGTCTCGCGCGATCGGCCCTGCGGGCCGCTTCGCATCGTCCGGCGCGGGTCGGGCTTCGACCGGGAGCGAGCTCAGCGACTGCCGGGGCCTGCGGTGCGAGCGCCCCCGATGTTCGTGGTGATCTGTGCCGCGACCTCGACCAGGCGGGCGGCGATGTGCCGCGTCTCGGCACCGCTGAGGTCGCGGGGCAGGGCGGTCAGCGCGAGGGAGCAGGCCAGCGTCCCGTCCGCGGCCCAGACGGGGGCGCTCACCCCGATCACGTGCAGCCGGGTCGCGACCAGGTCCGTGGCTGTGATCTCGTGGACCGCGGGCACGTCGTGGGCCTGCACCGCCTCGTGGGCTGTGGCCTGATCGCGGTGGGATTGGACGGTCGCGCTCCAGCCGCGGGCCCGCACCTCGGCCAGTGCCGCGCGGTGGACGTCGCACTGGGGGGCGGACAGCGCCGGCTGGGCGCGGGCCAGCCAGCCGGCCTCGGCTTCGTCGCCGGCCCAGGCGACGTAGATCGGGCCGACCGGGGCACGAAACGGCAGTCGTGACCCGCTTCTGGCGGTGAGTCCGTACGGATGCGGCACGGGGTAGGCCGCGGTGACGACGACGGCGTCGCCGTGGACGGCGCCGGCCATCGCGGTCGCCTGGAACTCGTCCCGTAGCCGCGGCAGTTCGTCGGCCAGGATGTCGGCGAGGACGACAGCCTGGCTCGCGGCCCGGCCGAGCCCGAGAAGCTCGGGGCCGAGCCGGTAGTGCGGCCCGGGTTCCCGGCGCAGCGCCAGCCCCTCGTCGCACAGTGCGAGCAGCAGTGCCTGACAGGACGAACGGGGCATACCGACCGCCCGCGCGAGGTCGGACAGGGTCCGGTCGGTCTCCGGGGTGGCGGCGAGCACCTTCAGGACCCGCGCTGCCCGCTGGACGGAGCGTGCCGGCTGGGTGGGCATGCGTTGACGCCTCCTCGCGACACGTCCTACCGTGTCCTGTGTCGAGAACACTGTCTCTATATACATACATCCTTGTCCGAGTGTGTCACTCGTGACGGGCGCCCGCCCGCGGCTCGCGCTCGGGCTACCGGTCGCCACCGCCGTGTACGGCGCGGGCGAGCAGCACCGGATCATCGAGCTCGCCAAAGCGGCCGACGGCGCCGGCATCGACACGCTGGTGCAGAGCGATCATCTGGTGATGGGTGAGCGCACCGACCGCTACCCGTTCGGGACGTTCAAGTACCCGCACGGCTCGCCCTGGCTGGAACCGCTCACCACCCTGGCCGTGATCGCCGGGGCGACGTCGCGGGTGCGGCTGTCGACCGGGATCCTGATCGCCGCGCTGCGCCGCGCGCCCCTGCTCGCGAAGTCCGCGGCGACCCTCGACGCGCTGTCCGGGGGCCGCCTCGAGCTCGGTGTCGGGACCGGCTGGCAGCCGGAGGAGTACGAGACCATGGGCCTCGACTTCGGTGCGCGTGCCCAGCTGCTCGATGACACGGTCGCGGCCTGCCGGGCGTTGTGGGCGCCGGGCGGTGATGCCGCCGTCGACCTGCCGACGATCTCCTTCGAGAAGATCTGGTGCGACCCGAAACCGGTGTCGCCGGGTGGCCCGGCCGTGCTCTTCGGCGGCCCGCTGACCCGCCGGAACCTGCGCCGGATCGTGGAGCTGGGCGACGGCTGGATCCCGATCATGGGGGAGCCGATGGCCGGCGTGGCCGAGGGTGTGGCCCGGATCCGCGAGAGCTGGGCGTCCGCCGGGCGCGGGGACGAGGTCCCGCGGGTGCGGCACACACTGCCCCTGGAACACGACGGCGACGGCGGGCTGAGCCTCGACCGCACGCTGGCGGGTGCCGGGGCGGCGGCGCAGGCCGGTGTCACCGAGGTATCGGTGCCGGTCGCGGCGTTCGTCCGGGATCCGGCGGCGGTTCCGGCCTGGGTCGCCGCCCTCGGCCGCCGCTGGGAGAAGCTGTGGGGCTGACCTCACCGACCCCAGCTCCAGGCAGGTTCACGGGGCGGTCGGCGGGGCCGATCGCCGACCGGCTGGCGCTGCGTGACCTCGCCGAAAGCTACGCCGCCGCCGTCGACGCCCGTGACACGGACCTGTTCGTCGCGCTGTTCACCCCGGATGGGGCGCTGACGGTTCGCCAGGGGACACCGGAGGCCGACCCGTACGCGACGTTCGCGGGCGCCGAGCGGCTGCCCGCCGTGGTGCGCGCCCTGGCCGCCCGCTTCACGACGACCTTCCACATCGTCGGCAACCACCGCGCCCAGATCTCGGCGACAGCCGGTGTCGCCACCGCGGAGGTCTACTGCGTCGCCCACCACCTGTACCGGGAAACCGACGGGACGCCGACCGACCTGCGGATGCTCGTCCGCTACGCCGACCACTGCGTACGCGGCGACGACGGCCTGTGGAGGTTCGCACACCGGGCCGCGACCGCGCTCTGGCAGTCGACGCACCCCGTCACCGGCAGCCTGCTCGACCACGAGGTCGCCGCCGTCGCCGAGCCGGCTCCGTCAGCCGACCCGGGCTGATTTCCGGCGCGTACGAGCTGGCGACGCACCCCGACACCGGACGAATCCGATACCCCTGTGACCCGACGAACCGATGACCCGACGACCCGACGACCCGACGAAGTGAAACGAACAATCGCCCCTCGACCGCCTGGTGTCGAGGACTGGGAGGAGACTCGATGCCCTGGGGTCGGCTGGACGGGCTGCGAGCCCTGGTCGTAGGCGGCGGTAGCGGAATCGGGCTGGCGACGGCGACGAAGCTCGCCCGGGACGGCGCCACGGTCACCATCGCCGGACGCACCGAGGCAAAGCTGGACGCCGCGGCGGCGCGGCTCGCGGACGCCGAGGGCCTGCGCCTGCGCGCAGCACGCTGCGACACCATGGTCGCCACCGACGTCGAACGGGCCGTCGAGATCGCGGCCGGTGACGCCGACGGGCGCCTCGACATCGCGGTGACCGTGCCCGGCGGCGGCTCCTTCTCCCCCGTGCTCGCCTACGACCCGGACCAGTTCAGCCGCGAGGTCGACCTGAACATCCGGCCCGTCTACCTGCTGATCAGATACGCCGCGGCGGCGATGACGGCCGGCGGGTCGATTGTCGCGACCTCGTCGACCGCGGCCGCGTTCTCCACCCGTGGCCTTGCCAGCTACGGCACAGGAAAGGCCGCGGTCGACGCCCTGGTGCGGATCGCCGCCGACGAACTGGGCGCCCGCCGTATCCGGGTCAACTCGGTGCGCCCCGGCCTCACCCGGACCGACAGCACCACCGGCATGTTCGCCAGCGAGATCGTGCGCACCACGTTTCTCGCCGGCCAGCCTCTGGCCCGACACGGCGAGGCCGACGACCAGGCCGCGGCCATCCGCTTCCTCGCCGGCCCGGAGTCGTCCTGGATCACCGGCCAGCACCTCGCCGTCGACGGCGGGCACACCCTGCGCAGCTTCCCTGACCTGCTCGCGGGCTCCACGGCCACGACCAGCTGAGGAGTTCCATCCGTCCTGGATCGGGCGCGCGCACCGCTTCAGCAACGGGCCGGCGTCGTCACCGTCCTGCCCAGGACGGGCGCCAGGCCGTCGCGGGGAGCCTCGGAAGGCTGCCGAGATGGGTGATGATCGCATCAAGCCCCGGGTGGGGATTCGTTCTGGGGAGCATGAGCGAAAGCGGGTAGGCAGGCGTCGGATTCACGATGGGGATGCGGCGCAGGTCGTGGTTCGTCGGCCAGAGGTACCGGTCGCGTTCCCCGACGAGAGTGGCCGCGTCGGCGGAATCCGCGAGGACGTCCAGGAGCACCTCGTCGCCGAAGTGCGGGCCGGCCGCGTCGATGCGCAAATCGAAGTCGGCCGCGAGCTGGTCGTAGAAATCCGACCATTCGCTGCCGGGCGCGATGCCCGGAATCCAGATCCGATGCCCGCGCAGCTGCGCCGGTGTCACGCTCCGCGCGGGTGCGAGTGGATGTCTCGGGCCCACGAGAAGTTCCAGCGGCGAGTCGAACGCGTGGATCATCCGCACGTCGCGCGGCAGCAGGGCCTGGTCGGTGACGGTGCGGAACGAGGCGTCGATCTCGCCTGTCCCGACAGCGGCGGCCGCCACCCGCGGGTCGTCGACCCTGAGGGTCACCACGTCGAGGTCGGTCCCGGGATGCGACCGCCAGTAGTCGTGCAGAACGACGGCCTGCGCGCTTCGCAGGCCCAGCACGTCGATCCGCAGCGCCCGGGAGCCCGGCCTGACCGCGGCGATGGCGCGGTCGACCCCGGTGACGATGCTCCGCGCGTGCGGGAGAAACGCCTGGCCGTCGAGCGTCAGCTCAACCCCGCGGGCGGAGCGGGTGAACAGGCGGACTCCCAGCTCGCGCTCCAGCACCGCGATCCGCTTCGAGACCGCCTGCTGAGTCACGCCCAGCTCGTCGGCCGCCTGCTGCAGCTGGCCCAGCTCGGCGGCCCGGACGAACGATCGCACTGCCTCGGTGTCCACCGGCTCACCTTAGGAGCACACAACCGATCGTTGTGACACGCCGAGAAGTCGTTGTTTGATCGTCTCGTGGCGCGGCTGATCTGATTCGGGCATCCGAACTGCTGGTTGTCAGAAGGAGCCGTGTGCGCACGAGACTGGGGGCCGGGTTCGGCTGGCTGTGGGCGGCCTACGCTGTGAGCACCTACGGCACGTGGATCGCTTTCGGGGCGTTCCCGCTCCTCGCGGTCCGCGTGCTGCACTCGCCGGCCTTCGCCGTCTCCCTTCTGGGCGCGGCCAGCCTCGTCGTCGCCGCCGGGGTGGCGATTCCGCTGGGTCCGTGGGTCGAACACCGGAACAAGCGCTCCGTGCTGATCGCGATGGATCTGGTTCGCTTCCTCGCCATGGCGAGCGTTCCGGCCGCCTACCTTTTCGACCTGTTGTCCTATGGCCAGCTGCTGGCCGTCTCCGTCATCTCCGCGACGGCGGGAATCGCCTTCACCGCCGCCTCCGGCGCGTACCTGAAACACCTCGTCGGCCCGGAGCATCTCCTCGTCGCGAACGGGAGGTTCGAAGGCACGAGCTGGATGGCGACCGCGGCCGGCCCGCCACTCGGCGGCGCGCTCATCGGGCTGCTCGGCCCGGTCGTCACCGTAGCCACCGATGCCGTCAGTTATCTGCTCTCCGCGCTCGGGATCCTCCAAATCGGTGGTGGCGATGTCGCAGCGCCCCGCACCCAGGTGCTCCTCACCCCAGTGCCCGGCACCGCACCTGCCCGCACCGCACCTGCCCGCACCGCCGCGCCCCACGAGGCGGCCACCAGCGCACGTGCCCTCGGCATGCTGAACGGCTGGCGGTTCATCTTCCGCGACCGCGCGCTTCGACGTCTGTTCCTGAACGCGATGACCGTCAACGGTCTGATCATGGCCACCAGCCCGCTTCTCACCGTCCTTCTGCTGGACGAATACCACCTGCCCGCGTGGCAGTACGGCCTCGCCTTCGGCCTCCCCGCCCTCGGCGGCCTCGCCGGTGCCCGTAGCTGCGCACGACTGGTCACCCGCTACGGGCAGTACCGCGTCCTGATGGTTTCCGGCTGGCTGCGCTCGATTTTTCCGCTCGGCCTCGCCCTGACCCGTCCGGGCGTCGCCGGACTCGTCATCGTGATCATCACCGAGGCCCTGTTGATCATCTGTATGGGCGTCTTCAATCCGATCAGCGCCACAGAACGCCTGCGGCGTGCGCCCGCCGACCACACCGCACAGATCCTCAGTGCATGGAGCATCAGCAGCAAGGTCGCCCAGGCGTCGCTCATGGCGATCTGGGGTGGCCTGGCGACGTTCACCAGCCCGCTCACCGCCATCACCGCCGCCGGCGTCCTCCTCCTCGGCACTCCCCTGTGCCTGCCCCGGCGGACGCACCTGCCCGATCCGGTGGTCGGTGCGCCGGCCGAAGGCGGCCGCGTCACGTCGCCTGAAGCCGGAAAAGCCGTCTCGGTGGGATGATCGTGCGCCTTCGCCGCTCGGTGGGCGCCACCCCGGCGTGCCGGCGGAGTTGTGGAGCGGGCTTGCCCGTTCGAGCTGGGCCGGGCGGGGCTCTTCATACGGCGAGGCTCATCCGGTATTTCGACCAGTCGCCGGCCAGCACCGACCGGTAGCGGGGCGGATTGTTCGCACTGGTGCACGACGGAATGCACTCGATCAGCGCGTCGAAGTTCGGGTGCTGGAAATACGGGATGGACATGCGCGGCTGGTGCGCGATCTCGGCCGGCGGGTTCACCACCCGGTGTTCGGTCGCGACCCAGCGGTCGTTCGTCCACTTCGCCAGCATGTCGCCCAGGTTGATCACGTACGAGCCGGGCACCGGCGGGACGTCGCACCACCGCCCGCTGCGGTCGAAGACCTGCAGGCCGCCGATTCCGTCCTGGTAGAGGATGGTGAGGCTGCCGATGTCGGTGTGCGCACCGCGGCGCATCCGGCCTTCCTCCGGTGGTTCGGGCTGGGCCGGGTAGAAGTTCGCGTTCAGATACGAGGTGTGCCGGTCGAACTTGTCGTCGAACCAGTCGGCCGGCAGGTCGAGGGCCTCGGCGAACGCGGCCATCAGCCGGGCCGACAGCCCCTCCATCACCTCGTAGTACTCGCGCCAGACCGGGCGGAAGGCCGACGGTTGCGTGGGCCAGATGTTGCCCTCGAAGTCCTCCGACCATTCGGCGCCGTACCCCGCCGCGGCGACGTCCGCCGCGTCGTCGAACCGGCCGTTCTCGAAGCCCTCGACGACGGACTCCCGGCCGAAGGCCTCGACCGACCCGTACCCGCGGTACAGGTTGCCGCGCGCGGAGGCGGACCGCAGCTTGTGCTCCAGCGGCAGCTCGAAGAACTCCCGGTTGACCTGGTACATCCGGTCGATGAGCTCGCCCGGCACACCATGGCCGGTGATCACGATGAAGCCGACGCGCTCGCAGGCCGCCCCGATCGAGGCGACGATCGGCGGGCGGAGCCCGGGGTCGGCGAGCCCCGCGATGTCGATGACCGGAACCCCGGTCTCCTCGGTCGTGGCCGGAACCGGACCGCTCATTTCCTGACCTCCCGCCAGAACGGTTCTCGATGGATGGTCATGCGCTCGCCGCGGCAGACACAAGCAGGGAGGGCACGATCGTTCCCGTGTCGCCGTCGACGACGCCGACCGTCCCGCCGGTCAGCAGCAGGTCGAACGGCGCCAGGCCCTGGGCGGCCCGAACCGCGCGCCGCCGTACAGCCGGCGCCACCGGCTCGATGTGAGTCGTCACAGGAACACACCCTCACAGAAAATCTTCATACTGGCAGTCGGCGACACCAGTGAGGCCGAAGAAGTCCGAATCTCGGAGTTTCGGAATCTCCGTACTATGCCGAACTGCCAGTACCAGAGCTGCCGGGCGAACATGAACCTTGAGATCACACCGCGTTAAGATTTCCCTTCGCCGCACCCCACCGAGACCTCGCGGAAACAGGGAACCCACGTGTGTTAGCCCGCCGTTTCCCACGATGGCGACGATCTCGGAAATGAGAACAGAATCACATTTCACTGATCTTCCTGGGCGTGACCACCGACGCTTCGGAGGACGTTCTGCCAGCGTGGCCAATCCGCCTCGAAAGGTCACCGGAAGCCCGGCAGAAGCAGCACCTCAGCGTGGCGTCGCCACCACTCGTTCCAGGAAGTCGCGGTAGCCGCGCAGCGCCTCACGCAGCGTGTCGGTCGACGCGTCCCCGTCCTCCCGCCACGCCGCACGCAGCCGCTCCTGCTCCCGTCGCACCGCCGCGGTGAGCTGGTTGACCGCGTCGTCGAGCACCTGGTCGGCCTGCCGCACCGCCTCCCGCGGATCGTCGACGAACGACAGCAGCGCCTCCTGCCACCGCTCCCGCAACCGGCCGGACGCGGTCGCCTCCGTCTCCGTCCTCTCGGCCTTGCCGAGTCCCTCCGGCCGCGCTGTCTTCTCCCTCTCCGCCTTCTCCTGCTCCGTCTCCGCCTTCCCCCTCTCCGCCTTTTCGGCGCCGACGCCAGGCGGGCGGTGTGCCGGACGGTCGGCGACGGCTCCTGGAACGGCGGGATACATACCGGTGCGGGTTGAGCGATCGTCGAGGTTCATCGAACTTCCTCCCACTCTCGGAGCTCTCAGGAACGCTGCCGACGGCCAGGAAGCGCCGCTACCCGCGCCGGCGGGCCGTCGGTGGACGAAATCGCGTGAGGCGCCGGATCACCGGCCTCACCACTGCCCGTTCCGGGGCCTGTGGGAGGCGCACCGGCCGAGGCCCGCAAGCCCGTGTCGGTCGAACGAGACAGGCCCGCCGGGCCAGGGGCGGAGTGCTCCTCGGCCGGCGCGATGAGGCCGTCGAACACCGCTCGCAGTGCCAGAAATCGCAGCCGCATCGCCTCCGTGCCGGTCCCGGCCGGGCCCGCCCCGGCGCTGCCGCCGGGGGCGCCCGCTCCGGCTGTTCCGTCACGCGTCCTGCGGAGCCCGGCGGCCAGCGCAGGATCGTCCAGGGCGAGCAGGTCCGCGGTCTCGGCACGGTCGTCGGTCGGATACCCGCGCTCGCGCAGCACAGTGGTGATCAGCTCGTCGGCGCGGGTGGTGGCGGTCACCGGCTCGTCCACGAACAGGGCCTGCAGGGTGGTCCACCTCGTCTTCAGCTCCCCCCGGCGCGGGGCCCCCAGCGGCTGGATGTCGAGCCGGTCCCGGCGACGCGCGATACCCGCGAGGCGCCGTTCGGTCCTCCGCCGGTCGCCGGACTCCTGAAGTGTTCGTTCGTATTCGGGCCCGAATCTGCTTCGCAGCCGGGCGGAACGGGAGCGGTCGACGAGAACGGCCGCGGCAAAGGCCGCACCGAGAAGCAGGACCACCAGGATGGCCCAGGCAAGCAGGGACACAACACACCGACCTTTCGCGCCTTCGCGGAGCTATCGCGACACGAGAAGCCGGGTACCCGAGATCGTCCCGCTAAAACGACGTCCCCGTTTCCGGGCAGCTGGCGGTTTCCGGCGAGCTGGCGGTTTCCGGGGAGCTGGCGGTTTCCGGGGAGCTGGTGCGCCAGGCTCGGGACAGCACCACCGCGCTGACCGCGAAGCACCAGCAGCTTCCGAGGAGCAGGCCGGCGACGACGTCGGACGGGTAGTGCATTCCCCGGTAGGTCCGGCAGAAGGCCACGACCAGCGGAAGCACCGCGGCGCCGACCGCGGCCGGCAGCCAAAGCCACCGGGCGATCGTGACCCCACGCCGGGCAGCCGCGGGTCGCTCGGAGGACGGGCCAGCGGCCCGGTGACGTGCGATGCCGTGCAGCACATACGCCAGGCCACCGTAGAGGCAGACCGAGGCCGCGGAATGACCCGAGGGGAAACTCGCCATCGGATCACCCGGATCAAGCCGCGTGACGGCCGGGCGCGGCCGGGCCACAAGGGTGTTCGACACCTCGTAGATCGCCGCCTCGCCGGCAATCAGCGCGACGACGCCGGCCGGTATCCACCATCCACGCGACCACCAGGCCGTGACCGCCACCAGTACCGCGCCGGCGCCCACCACGACCCACAGGTCAGCCAGGTACGTCGCCCACCGGGTCACATCGAGAAGCCACGGCTCGCGGTGAACGGCGAGCCAACGCGCCGCATCCTCGTCCGCGGCCCGCACCCCGGCGGCACCATCGGTGATCAGCCGACCGGCAACGACCAGAACGACTACCAGCACCACGGACACCGGCACCAGCCTGACCAGACATCTCCCCACCGGGCTCATTGTCGGCCGGTCGCCTCGGTGGGCGGTGCGGATTCCACCAGACTGATCTTCAGCCGCCATGTCTCACCACGGCGACGGCGGCACCATACTTCGTCGTAGGCCATGCTCAGCCGTTGACCGGCGCGCCACCGCTCAACACTCGGCCCTGCTCCGACCCCCCAGAGATCCCAGCCAGGCAACGCCCGATGGATCTCCTGCTGGTCTCGGCGCAGCATCAGGGCATGGGCTTTCTGACAGTCCCGGGAGTCGTTTCTCTTCTGCTTGACGCTCCCCTCGGAGGACCCGGCTGACCGCGGCCCGGCCCACCAGGGTGCCGAAAGAGACGAGAAGATCTCCGTGACGTCGGCCATCGCCAGCGGTTCCCACCCGGGAAACTCGCGACGGCGCCGACAGAAGATCCACACGGCTGTAACGGGAACCGCGAGGCCGATCACCGTGACGCCCGCGGGGTACGCCCAGTACCACGACCCTTCATATCGCCGGGCGCGACCCGGATCACGCTCGTCGTATTCCACCGTGATGATTTCCCCGACACTGGGATAATCACCGTAGTCCGTGAGCTGCGTAACAGTCGGCACGCCATTACGGGTGACGAAACGGACCGTCGGCCGCTCCTTCGGTCCGCCGGCGTCGAGCACCTCGGCGGTCACGGCTGTTCCGTCTTCAGCGTAGGTCACGTTCCAGTGGAACCAGTATGCCGCCAGGGCCAGCAGAACGACTCCAGCCGCGAATGCCTTCCACACGACGTCGACGCCGAGCCGGAACGGAACGGGTTCGGGCCGTCTTCGCCCGGCACCGAGCCCCGGCAGGCGTATTCCCACGGCGGGAGTGTGCCAGCCCGTCAAGGCCGGAGTCACCCGGAAGCGGCGGAGTCCGAGCTCCCCTTCCCCACTCAGGGTGCGGCGCGGTCTCGGCGATCGCCGGCGCCGGACTCGGATCGAGCACCTGCACGAGCACGACCCGAACCGGGTTCCAGCAGTTCGCATCGCCGGTCCGTGGGCCGGGGCCCGGATGGGTTGACGTCTCGGATCGTTCGCCGGAGACTAGGAAATTGATATCGAGGTCAAGTTCGAGGTACGTGTATGTGGTCGCGTGCCCGGACGTCCGGCCGGCGCTGGGTGCCGAAGCCGGGCTGGGCTTCGGGATCAGGATAGTCCGACAGCCGCACGTGGAAGGGCAGGGCCCGTTGACCACCATCAGCGCGGACGACCTTTACTACGACCCCTTCGACTTCGAGATCGACAACGACCCGTATCCCGTCTGGCGACGGCTGCGCGACGAGGCTCCGCTCTACTACAACGAGCGGTACGAGTTCTACGCGCTGAGCCGATACACCGACGTGGCACCCGCGCTCACCGACTGGCAGACCTACCGGTCCGGGAAGGGGTCCGTACTGGAGGTCATCCGGGCGAACATCGAGATCCCGCCGGGGGTGATCCTGTTCGAGGACCCGCCGCTGCACGACATCCACCGCGGGCTGCTCGCGCGGGTGTTCACGCCGAAGCGGATGAGCGCGCTGGAGCCGAAGATCCGGGAGTTCACGGTGCGCTGCCTCGACCCCCTGGTCGGGGCGGGCACGTTCGACCTCATCCAGCAGCTCGGGGCGCAGATGCCGATGCGCACCATCGGTTTCCTGCTCGGTATTCCGGAGAGCGACCAGGAGGCGATCCGTGACCGCCTCGACAAGGGCATGAACCTGGAGGAGACCAGCTCGGAGGAGATGTACGGCGACGGGTTCCTCGACGGCTCCATGTTCGCCGAGTACATCGACTGGCGGGCGAAGCATCCGTCGGATGACCTGATGACCGAGATGCTGAACACCGAGTTCGAGGACGAGACGGGCACCGTCCGGCGGCTGTCCCGCGAGGAGATCCTCACCTACGTCACGCTGCTGGCCGGCGCGGGGAACGAGACGACGACCCGGCTGATCGGCTGGACCGGAAAGCTGCTGGCCGAGCATCCCGACCAGCGCCGGGAGATCGCCCGGGACAGGTCACTGCTCCCGAACGCCATCGAGGAGATCCTGCGTTTCGAGGCGCCGTCACCGATCCAGGCCCGCTCCGTCGCCCGGGACGTCGAGCTGTACGGGCAGACCGTTCCCGAGGGCAGCATCATGACGCTGCTCAACGCCTCCGCGAACCGCGACGAGCGCCATTTCCCCGACCCGGACATCTTCGACATCCACCGCCGGATCGACCGTCACCTGTCGTTCGGGTACGGCATCCACTTCTGCCTCGGTGCCTCGCTGGCCCGGCTGGAGGGGCGGGTGGCTCTCGACGAGCTGCTGAACCGCTGGACCGACTGGGACGTCGACTGGGGCAACGCGAAGCTGGCCCACACCTCCACCGCCCGCGGCTGGGAACGCCTGCCGGTCACCCTCGGCTGAGATCCCGCCGGAAGGTCCGGGTTCTTCGGCTTTGCTCCGGGCTGGATAGAGTCGGCGCCTGACCTGCGGTGAGCGCCGCGTGCCTGCCGCGCCGCTGGCTCGCGCCCGTCACTTCGACGCGTGCCCTGAACCGGGAGTTATCCCATGCCTGTCAACCAGCGTCCCACGTTGGGGCCGATGGTCTCCGCCACCTGTCTGCAGCAGATGCGGATCTACACCGAGGATCTCGTCGGCCGCGGGCCCGTCCTGGGCGCTGGCCGGATGCGCGGGCAGGGCGTCATCTCCGATCTCGGCCTGGACGGGTCCCGGCTGGATGACGAGAAGCTCCTGCGCCTGTTCGTCGACACGTTCGGTATCGAGGGCACCCGGCTCTGCCTGGTGACCGAGGTGACGTCGGACGACGCCGGGACGTATGTGGTGCGGCTGGTCGAAGGGGCGTGCAGCCACCAGATGGAGACGACGGAGCCGATGTGCGCCTACACGCTGGGTGTGTTCGTCGGGGCCTTGCAGGCTGTGACCGGCATCGTCATGCAGGGGACCGAGACCGCCTGTGAGGGGGCCGGTGACCCGACCTGCACCTTTGAGATACGCCCGCACCGGGCGCTCATCTGACGCCACTCACCGTCCGCCCGTGCCCGACATCCGCGGCTGTCGGGCACGGGCGGACGGGCACGGGCGGACGGGCACGGGCGGACGGGCACAGGCACGGTGCTCGCGGGCCGGACTATCAGACCTCGTCGGCGTCGGCGGTGCGGAGGCTGGCACGCAGGTCCGCGAGCTGGGCGTCCCGGCCGGCCAGCGCCGACTCGATCAACGCCGCCCGTCGACGCTCCGCGTCAAGGTCGCCCCGCAGCACCCGTGCGGCGTCCTCGGCAGCGGCCAGGCTGCGCCGCAGGCCCGCGACCTCCTGGCGGTTCGAGGCCGCCGCCGACTCCAGGGCGGTGATGGCGGCGCTCTCCATTCTGCCCATCTCGGTCTCGGCCCGGTCGGTCATCGCCTTGGTCGTGCCGCTCATCCGCAGCATCTCGGCCTGGGCCTCGGCGAGAGCGGCTCGGGTCTCGTCGAGCTGGCGGGTCACCGATCGCAGCCTCGCCGAGCTCTCGTCCGGTCGTCCTGGCGCGGCCACCGGGCCGGTGGACGTCCCGGCGTCGTTCAGTTCGGGTGTTCGCCCGCCGGCGGAGCGGGGGCGTAGAAGCCGGCTGGCGAGGGTGCCGGCCAACGCGCCCAGCACCAGGGCTGTCGCCGGTGCCGCGACGTGGCTGTCCTGGCGGCCGTTCGGCGTCATCGGTGCCTTTCGTGAAGGAGGTTCGTGGGCGTCGCGTCGGTCACGAACAGACGCCGCGGAGACGGGTGACCACAGTATCCGCAGGTAGCGCCGGTGTCGGCGGGCAGCAGCCGCCGCGGAGACGTCACCAGTAGTCTCCGGCGGCGCGCTGGACGGTGCCCGGCCCGGTGCCGGGCGGGGCCATCTCCCCGGCGAGTCCCGGGTCGACGCTCAGGAGCAGTGCCTGGACGAGAAGGGCGACGTCCCCGCGGCGCCGCGCGTCGATCTCGAAGACCGGCGCGGTGATGCCGACCCGTGCCAGGACCTGGTGGTAGTCGTCCAGACCGGGCGCGCGGCGGAGGTCCATTCCGGTGACGCCGACCGCCAGCGCCGTTTCGTCGATCACCGCTCGGAAGGTGCCGACGAACTCGGCCAGGTCGGCGAGTGGTGTCGGCCGGGTGTTGGTCATCAGAAGGACGACGCCGATCGCCCCTTCGGCAAGGATGTGCCGCATGAAGGTGAAACGGTCCTGGCCCGGGGTGCCGTAGAGGTGGATCCGCTCGGCACCGCCGAGCCGCACGACGCCGTAGTCCATGGCGATGGTGGTCGTCGCCTTGATGTCCCTGGTCCCATCCGTGGGCCGGGCCTCGGTGGTGACCGGGGGAATGTCGCTGATGGCCGCGATCGCGGTGGTCTTCCCCGCACCCACCGGCCCAGAGAAAACGATCTTGTTGTGGGTCACGTGTGTCTCTACGGATGACTCGAAGGGGTGGTGTCGGAGGAGGGGCTGTCGGTCGGGCGAAGTCTGTCGAACAGCTTGCGTAACAGGCCTCGTCTTGGCGACGGGACATCGACCGGCTGCGGCTGCGGCTGCGCGGACGAGCGGAGCGGGGCCGGCCGCGACGGGAGCTCCGGGTGGACGAGGTCGACCGCGACGGCGGCGCTGTAGAAGACGAAGACGTCCTCGGCTGGCAGGCGCAACAGGCTGATCGTCTCGCTGAGCGTACAGACCTGCCGAGCCCAGAGGGCCGCCACGCTCATCGCGCCCGGCGTCACGATCAGCCGGGTGAAGTTGGGCCACTCCCACAGGGCACACGGGGTGTCGAGGGGCGTGTCGAGCGGCAGCCTGCCCCGGGATGCTCCCAGCGCGAGCTTCCACAACAGGACGTCGAGCGGCACCATGCCCGGGTGGTTGAGGTCGTATTCGGGTTCACGTGAGAAGACCAGACCTGCGCGCAGTGGGAGGTCCTCCGTCCCGGCGTACGGCCGCAGGCTGTCCTCGCCTCCGTAGACGACGGCGGTGAGACTGCGCGGGTAGACGGCGATTCCCGGCCAGTCGCCCTGGATGTACACCGCCTGGCCGCGATCCGCCGCCTGGCGCCATGCGGACGCCACCAGTCCCTGCAGGTACCGCGCCGGGTCATAGCGACGAACCGTGATCGACGGTTCGCCGCGGGACGACGCCGCGGCACCGGCCCACGGGTACGGGGCCGGCCGTAATGGTCCGGCGTCGTGTCGCGGCGCCGGGAGCTCCGCTCTGTCCGCCCTGTGGCCGTCCACCCGTCGTCTCCTGCTTTGTAGTGATCCAGCACGCGGGACGGCCGGCTGCGCCCCCACCGGCCGTTGTCAGCCCGGCCGTTGTCCGCCGTTGCCCGGTGCCTGTCCCGCCCGTTCGGCGCACGCGGTTCAGAGGTTCAGAGGTCCATGGGTCCAGGGGTTCTAAAGGGCCGCGGACAGCGCCTCAGCACCCCGGCGCACGTCGAGAAACGTCGTGCCCAGCTGGGCGTTCGGCCGGGTGACGACCACCAGAACGGTCTCCGGGCCCGCCCGGGTGAGCAGCACATGACCGCGCTGGCCCCGGATGAGGATCTGGTCGAGCGCGCCGCGGTTGAGCTCCATGCTCGTCTGCGAGCCCAGGGCGAGCATGGCCGCACTCATCGCGGCCACGCGGTCCTGCTCGAACTCGGGTGGCAGCATCGACGCCATGAGCAGGCCGTCCATCGAGACCAGCGCGGAGGCCTCGATGTCCTCGGACGACGCGTTGAGCTCGCGCAGGATGGAGGTCACCGACTGCTTCCGCACGTACATCTCCAACCTTGTCGATGGTCCGTCCAGGGAAACCCGGGAGTCGCACGCCGCGTCACACCCGACGGTCGTTCCGCGGTGTGGCTGACCGCTTCTCCCGGCGTCAGCCAGGCTTGGTCGGCATCGTACGCAGAATATTCCGCATTCCGATCGCCACGACTCTCGGGGCCGCTGACCAGCGAAAGCGACCTCCTGGCGGATCCGGTGTCGTGTCGTGCGGCAGCCGAACACGGCGCCGTCGGGCGGCTGGGACGTCTCCGCGGAAGGCCCCGGCGGAAAGTCCAAGTCGGACGGGTAATGTCGACCGCCAAGGCCGGTTTGTCCGCCGCGGACAGGTACCGGACGAGGGCGGCTCGGCGAGCGTGACCTCCGCGGAACGTCTCTGGCGGACGAAGGCGGCCGGTCACGATGCTGGACGAGGGGGGCAGTCCGTCGCGGCACCGCAGCACGTCGAAACGGTCGTGGCGCAACCGGGCCCCGACCTCGACGACATCGCAGCCCGCCGAGGCGGAGGCCCACGACGGCGGGCCACCCGCCGCGGGGCAGCCGCCCGGCGCGGGGCAGCCAGCCGAGGCGGCGCGGCCCGTCCCCGGTACCCGCCTCGCGGATGTCACGACGCCCTTGCGGGTGCGGCCAGCCGTAGCAGTGCCGCCGGATGATCCGTCCCCGGACGATCCATCTCCGGACGATCCGTCTCCGGAGCCGGCGCCGGAGCCACCCAGGTCAATCGAAACCGTTCAGGACAGAGGTGCATCGGTGAGTATTCAGTCGGAGCTGTCGCGCGTGGTGTCGGAGCTGCGGCGGTCGATTCCGGAGCTGAACGGCGCCATGGTGGCGTCGGTGGACGGGCTGTCCGTGGCGCACGACTTCCCCGAGCCGGACGCCGAACGAATGGCGGCGATGGCAGCGATGGCTCTCGGCCTGGGCAAGCGCATCTCGGACCGGACCGGACTCGGTGAGATGCAGGAGACGGTGGTCCGCGGCGACCACGGCTACCTGGTGGTGTACGCGGCGGGTGAACAGGCGGTGCTGGTGCTGTCCGGCCCGTTCAACTCCAACCTCGGCCTGATGCGGATCGAGGCCCGCGCGGCCTCCACCGAGATCAGCAAGCTGCTCAGCTGAGCGTGGCGGAGGCCGGCGGGCCTCGGATCAGATAGGGCCGGCCGCGGGTGACGGCGGCGCGGCTCCCCAGGGGGGTCAGGCCGCCGCCTTCTCCAGGATGTGCACGCCGCAGGCGCTGCCGAGGCCGATGACGTGGGCGAGGCCGACCCGGGCGCCGGCGATCTGGCGGTCGCCCGCCTCGCCGCGCAGATGGGTGGCGACCTCCCAGACGTTGGCGATGCCCGTCGCCGCGATCGGATGGCCCTTCGACTCCAGCCCGCCCGACACGTTCACCGGGGTCCTGCCGTCCCGCCAGGTCGCGCCAGAGTTGAAGAAGTCCACGGCGCCGCCCTGCGGGCACAGCTTCAGGTTGTCGTAGTGGACGAGCTCGGCGGTGGCGAAGCAGTCGTGCAGCTCGACGAGGTCGAGATCCTCCGGGCCCACGCCGGCCTGCTCGTAGGCCTGCTCGGCGGCGACGCGGGTGAGCGTGTTGACGTCGGGCAGGACCTGGCAGGCCTCCTGCCAGGGGTCGCTGGTCAGCACCGAGGCGCTGATCTTGACGGCGCGGCGCTGCTGTTCCAGTGACAGGGTGCGCAGCTTCGTCTCGCTGACGACCACGGCCGCGGCGGCGCCGTCGCAGTTCGCCGAGCACATCGGACGGGTGTTCGGGTACGCGATCATGATGTCGTTCATGATCTGCTCAAGACTGAACCGCTTCTGGTAGGCGGCCAGCGGGTTCAGCGTCGAGTGCGCGTGGTTCTTCTCCGAGATCCGCGCGAACAGCTCGAAGCTGGTGCCCCCGTACCTGTGCCCGTACTCCATCCCGATCTGCGCGAACACCCCGGGCATCGTCTCGGTGCCGACCCGGCCGTCGAGCGCGGCGACCGCGCCGAACCGGCCTTTCGGCGCCCAGGTGTCGCCCTCCGCCTCGCGGGCACCGCCGGCGAGCAGGCCCGCCCCCGACAGCTTCTCCGCGCCGACCGCGAGGCCCACCTCCGTCTCACCGGCCCGGATCGCCATGACGGCGACCCGCAGCGCCGTCGCGCCGGTGGCGCACGCGTTCGCGACGTTGAACACCGGGATGCCGGTCTGCCCGGTCTGCTTCTGCAGCTGCTGGCCGAAGGAGCCGCCCCGGCCCATGAGGTTGCCCGCCGCGAGGACTCCGACATCCCGCATGCGCAGGCCGGCGTCGGCGAGTGCGCCCCGGATCGCCTCGACGCCGAGGTCGACCGGGTCGAGCGTGGGGTGCTTACCGAACTTCGTCATGTGGATGCCGAGGATCCAGACGTTCTCCGCCACGACTTCTCCCGTTCGTTCTCTTCTCGCGTGTGCCGTCAGGCGGCCGGCTCGAACCCGTACCCGATCGCCTCGACGCCCGCGGCGTCGGTGCCAAGCGACGTCGTGGTCAGCCGCAGCTTCATTCCCAGCCGGATGTGCTCCGGGTCCGGCGCAACGTTCACTACGTTGCCGCGGACGGTGGTCCCGCCGCAGTCGACCACCCCGGCCACGAACGGCACCGGCACCCCGGGTGCGGCGAACGAGACGATCGTGAACGCGCGCAGCTCGCCTTCGGTGGGCACATCCACCACGCGGAACTCGGCCTGCTCACAGGAGGCGCAGGCGTTGCGCCGGTCGAAATACCTGGCCGCGCAGGTGACGCATTCATGCGCCACCAGATGCGGTTCGCCTTCCAGCACCAGGTAGTCGACCAGCGGGATCCGCCGGCCGGCCAACGACTGCTCGGACGTCATACCTACTCCCGGTTGTGGACTCGGTGCGCGCGGGAACCTCAGAACAAGGGAGCCTCAGAAGACGAGCGCGCCACGCAGGATCTGGCCGGCCGCCAGATCAGCGTAGCCCTCGTTCACCTGATCAAGGGTGTAGGTGCGGGTGACCAGCTCGTCCAGTTTGAGGATGCCGGCGGTGTAGAGGTCGAGCAGCTTCGGAATCGCCACCCGCGGGCTCTGCGAACCGTACAGGCAGCCGCGGATCTGCTTGTTCGACATCGCGAGCATGAACAGGTTGACGTCGGCCTGTTTCTGGGTGATCGGTGCGACCGCGGTGATGACGCAGGTGCCGTCCTTCGCGGTCAGCGCGAGCGCCGGTTCGAGCAGCTCGGAGTGCATCACCGAGTAGGCGCAGATGACCGAGGTGCACATGACCCCGTCGGTGAGCCGCCTGATCTCCTCGGTGGCCTCGGCCAGGGAGGCGAACGCATGGGTGGCCCCCAGGCGCAGTGCCTGCTCGCGCTTGAACTCGACCGGGTCGACCGCGAAGACCTGCCGGGCACCGGCGATCCGCGCGCCCTGGACCGCGCTGACACCGATTCCGCCGATGCCCAGGACGGCGACCGTGTCCCCCGGTTTCACCTCGGCCCGGTTCACCGCCGAACCGAAACCGGTGGCGACCCCGCAGGAGACGAGCGCCGCGGCCGTGAACGGGATCTCCGGGTCGACCTTGACGATCGACGTCTCGGCCAGCAGCTGGCGCTCGGCGAACGCGCCCAGCTGGGTGTAACGGGAGACCGGCTGATCGCCGAGGCGGTGGGCGATACGCCCGTCCGTCATCATTCCGATCGCGAACATCTTCGCGCCGTCGTTACAGAGAAAGGCCCGGCCCGTCCGGCACCACTGGCAGGCTCCGCAGGACGGTACGAACGACAGCGCCACGTGGTCCCCCGGCTGGACCGAGGTGACCCCCGGGCCGACCTCCTCCACCACGCCGGCGCCCTCGTGGCCGCAGATCAGGGGATAGTGCGGCATCGGCATGTCGCCTGTGCGGGCGTGCTCGTCGGAATGACACAATCCGCAGGCCCGAAGGTCGACGAGAACCTCGCCAGCCCGCGGGTGATCGATTTCGACCGTCTCGATTTTGAAATCCTGGCCGGGGCCGTGGAGCACCGCCGCGCGTGTACTGACCATCTGGCAGCCGCCTTTCGTGAACCCGCGTCCTCGACGGGCCGGGCAGTGGGCGCTTCCGCACCGTAGAAGTATGTCGAGGTTGACGTCAAGTTCGACTTGACGCATCCAGGAAGGCCTTACTCAGGAAGGCCTGACCAGAGCGCGCACGACGTGGCTGTTCACAAAGACGCGCTGCTGCTGCGGCGACCAGGTGGACCACGGCGGCACCATCAGGATGGACCCGACCGCGATCAGCCATCGAACGGTCTCGCGCACGTCCAGATCCTCGTACAGCTGGCCGCTCTCGCTCCACCGGTTCAGCAGCGGCTCCAGGTGCCGGTACACCGCGTCGACGATGGGCTCAGCGGTCAGTTCCCGCAGCTCCACCGCGGAACGGCCACCCTCGGAGAACAGAGCCTCACTGATGGTGTCCTTGTTCACCATGGCCATCGAGTCGACGAACACCGCCACGAGCGACCCCGCCGCATCCCTCGGGTCACGCAAACCGCCCAGCACCCCGCTCATGGCCGCGTCGACCCGGCTGAGCAGGACGGCGAGGATCAGCTCGTCACGGGTCTTGAAATACCGGTAGACGGTGGACCGCGAGACGCCCGCCTCGACCGCCACCTCCTCGACCCGGATCCGGCCGGAGCCACGCCGCAGGACACAGCGGACCGTCGCGGCGACAAGCCGCCGCCGCGCCTCCTCGTCGTCGAGCAGCGCGCTGTCACTGCCCCACCACCCCGGTGCGCGCTGCCCCCCGTCCTCGTCGCCCGTGATCACCGTCATGGAGCCATCGTAGAGCCGCCTGGTCCGACCTTTGGGGTGAAGCGAATGAGACACCCGCAATAGTTCGACGTGCCGTGCGACATCTAGTAGTTTTTGTCTCAAGTCAGGGGTCCACGGCGGGTCACAGGTCATGGGCCACGGCGAGCGGGCACCGGGCGACGAGAGGAGCACGCGCATGCGGGCGGCCAACGAGGTGTTCATCGGCGGGAAGTGGGTTCCGGCGACGTCGGAACGTCAGATCGAGGTCCGGTCGCCGAGCACCGGGCAGGTCATCGCCCAGGTCCCGGACGCGGACACGGGCGACATCCAGGCCGCGGTCACGGCCGCGCGCGACGCGTTCGACCACGGGCCGTGGCCCGGCCTGCCGCCGGCCGAACGAGCCGCGATCATGGCCGAGTTCCTGGCCCAGCTGGAGGCGCGCTCCGACGAGCTGGCGCGGACGATCACGCTGGAGAACGGCACACCCACGTCGCTGGTGAAACCCGGCCAGGTCGACAACGGCCTCGACGTCCTGCGTTTCTACACCGAGGCCGCGGCGACGCTGGCGGTGGAGACGCCGCGCGCGGGCCGCTACTCCCCCGTCGTCGTCCGCCAGGAGCCGGTCGGGGCCGTCGCCGCGATCGTTCCCTGGAACGTCCCGTTCTTCCTGGCCGCGATGAAGTTCGCCCCCGCGCTGGCCGCCGGCTGCACGGTCGTGCTCAAGGCCGCCCCCGAGACGCCGCTGCACGCGAACATCGTCGCGGCGGCCGCCGACGCCGCGGGCCTGCCGCCGGGCGTCCTGAACGTGCTCGCCGCCGGCCCGAGCGGCAGCGAGCAGCTGGTCACGCACCCGGGCATCGACAAGATCGCGTTCACCGGCAGCACCGCCGTCGGCCGGCGCATCGCGAGCCTCGCCGGCGACCAGCTCAAGCGGGTCACCCTCGAGCTCGGCGGCAAGTCCGCTGCGATCGTGCTCGACGACATCGATCTGCAGGCGGCGATGGCCCGGCTGATGACCGTGAGCCTGTTCCTGAGCGGGCAGTTCTGCACGGCCCAGTCACGCGTCCTCGTCTCCGCCCGGCGCTACGACGAGGCGGTCGAGCGGTTCGCCGCCATCACGACGAAGCTGCGGGTCGGGGACCCGACGGACCCCGCGACGTTCCTCGGCCCGCTGATCTCGCAGCGCCAGCGGGACAAGGTGCTCGGCTACATCGAGACCGGGCGGCGCGAAGGCGCCACCCTCGTCGCCGGCGGCGGGGTGCCGGCCGGCCTCGAAACCGGCTGGTACGTCGAGCCGACCGTGTTCCGTGATGTCACCCCGAGCATGCGGATCGCGCAGGAGGAGATCTTCGGGCCGGTCGTCGCGTTCATCCCCTACGAGGACACCGACGACGCGGTCGCGATCGCCAACGGGACTCCGTTCGGCCTGCACGGCACGGTGTGGACGGACGACATCCAGCGTGGGCTCGCGGTCGCGCGGCGCATCCGGAGCGGAACGTTCGGGGTCAACGGCCTGTCGCTGGACCCGGCGGCGCCGTTCGGTGGGATGAAGCAGTCCGGTCTGGGCCGGGAGCTGGGGCCCGAGGGGCTGAGCTCCTACCTGGAGCCGAAGACCATCACGGTTCCGGCCGGCACGCAGCTGTCCGGCTTGCCTGGTTTGCCAGGCCGACCCGAAACATCTGGACCAGTTACAGAGGTTGGAGAGGAGGGCCGATGAGGTTGCAGGGCGCGTCGGCGATCGTGACCGGCGGGGCCGGCGGGCTGGGGGCGGCCACCGTCCGCCATCTCGTCGGACTGGGGGTCGCCGTGGCGATCGTCGACCTGGACGGCGAGCGCTCCGCCGCCCTCGCCGCGGAGCTCGGGAGCATGACCGTCGCCGTCCCCGGCGATGTCACCGTCGAGGCGGACGTTCAGGCGGCCATCGCCGCGGCGCGGTCGCTGGGCACCCTGTCGTACGTCATCAACGTGGCCGGCGGCGGAACCCGGCCGGCCCGCACCGTCGCCCGTGACGGCAGCCCGCACGACCTGGAGACGTACGTCGCCACCATGGCCAAGAACGCGGTCGGGACGTTCAACGTCACCCGGCTCGCCGCGGCCGCGATGGCCGCCAACACCCCCGACGAGGACGGTCAGCGCGGGGTCGTGGTGAACACCGGCTCGCTGGCCGGGCTGGAGGGCCAGGCCGGGCAGGTCGCGTACGCGTCGGCGAAGGCGGCGATCCTGGGGATGACCCTGCCGCTCGCCCGCGACCTGGCGCCGCTGGGCATCCGGGTCTGCGCCATCGCCCCGGGAACCATCGGTACGGAGCTGATGCGCAGCGCGTCCGCGGAACTGCAGAACAAGCTCGTCGCCAGCATCATCTTCCCGCACCGCATGGGCCACCCGGCGGAGTTCGCCCTGCTCGTCGAGGCGATCCTGCGCAATCCGTATCTGAACGGCGAGAACATCCGGCTCGACGGCGCACAACGATTCCCGGCCAAGTGAGCGGCTGGGAGGCAGGAGACGGGACCATCATGAGTCGCGGACTACCCGAGGCGGCGGACGACCTCTATCGCGGCGCGTTCCTCCCGGACCTTCTGATCGGCGCACTGCGACGCGACCCGGCGAAGCCCGCCATCTACCTCGAGGAAAGCGTTCTCACCGCCGGGGAGCTGGCCGCCCGGATCAGCCAGTACGCGCAGGTCTACACGGCGCAGGGGGTGCGGCCCGGCAGTGGCGTGGCCATGCTGTCCACGAACCGGCCCGAGGTCCTCTACTCCATGGGCGCCTACATGGTCACCGGTGGGCGCAACACGGCGCTTCACCCGTTGGGCTCCCTCGACGACCACGTCTACGTTCTCGCCGACGCCGAGATCGAGACGTTGGTGTTCGACCCGTCCTTCACCGAGCGTGCCGCCGCCTTGCGCGAGCGGGTACCGACCCTGAAGCGGCTGCTGTCCTTCGGGCCCAGCGACGTCGGCGCGGATCTGGTCGCACTGGCGGCAGGCTACGAGCCACGCCCGCTGACCGCGCCCCGGCTCGACCCGGAGGCGATCGCCGCGATCGCCTACACCGGTGGCACAACCGGCCAGCCCAAGGGCGTCATGTCCACCTACCGCGGCAGCGCGGCGATGACGCAGATCCTGCTCACGGAATGGCAGTGGCCGAAGGAGCTGCGTCATCTCGTCTGCACACCGCTGAGCCACGCGGGCGCGCCGTTCATCGTTCCCGTGCTGCACCAGGGCGGCTCCGTGGTCGTCGTGCCCAAGTTCGACGCCGGCAAGGTGCTCGAGGCCATCGAGGCGCACCGCATCACGTCGGTTTTCCTCGTTCCGTCGATGATCTACGCCCTGCTCGACCATCCCCGCTTCGCCGAGACCGACCTCTCCAGCCTCGAAACGGTCTTCTACGGCTCCTCGCCGATGTCGCCGGGCCGGCTGCGGGAGGCGATCGGGCGCATAGGCCCGGTCTTCTTCCAGTTCTACGGGCAGACCGAGGCCCCGCAGACCGTGTTCGTCCTGCGCAAGGAAGAACACAACCCGGACGATCCGGCCCGGCTGATCTCGTGCGGGCGTCCGGTGTCGTGGGTGCGGGTGGCTCTGCTCGACGATCAGGGTGAGCCGGTTCCCGACGGCGAGCCCGGTGAGATCTGCGTCCAGGGGCCACTCGTCATGAAGGGCTACTGGAACAAGCCGGAACAGACCGCGCAGGCGCTCGCCGGCGGCTGGCTGCACACCGGCGACATCGCCCGCATGGACGAGCACGGTTTCTACACGATCGTGGACCGCAAGAAGGACATGATCGTCAGCGGCGGTTTCAACGTCTTCCCCCGTGAGATCGAGGACGTTCTCTCCACGCACCCGGCCGTCGCCGCGGCCGCGGTCATCGGCGTGCCCGACGAGAAGTGGGGCGAAGCCGTCCGGGCGGTCGTCGTGCTCCGGTCCGGCGCGTCCGTCGCGGCGGAGGAACTGGCCGCACTGGTCAAGGAGCGGAAGGGCTCCCACCACGCGCCCAAGGGCGTCGATTTCGTCGACACCCTTCCGCTCACCGCGGTGGGAAAGCCGGACAAGAAGGCGCTGCGCGCGCGCTACTGGTCCAACACTGACCGCAGGGTCGGCTGAGGCGACCGGCATGGCCAGATAGGCGTGCGGCCCGCCAGCCTGGCTCACATCCGGCGGGCGGGCTGTCGAGGTCGGGCCGGGATGCGGTTCCGGCGAGCTCAGAGTGATCGCCTGGTTCGTGACCACCAGCGTGCTCGGGGTGGCCGGCATCACCGGACATCCCGCCGTCCTCAAGGCACGGTCGCCGACCTACGCGGCAAGCTTCCTGGTCCATCACATCAGCGGCCAGAGTCCCGGCCGCCGGCCGGAGCCATTCGTCGATCACGGCGAGGTGGAGGGTGGCCTCGTCCCGGACGGCGGGTTCGTCGAACCGGGTGCCGGGTGGCCACGGCCTGGTGGCGTTTGGGCCGGTTGACCCCGCACTCGACGGCGTGCCGGGGCTTGTGGTCCTCCCGGTCGATAGCGGACGCGGTGCTGTGCACCGACGGGCCGGTCAGATCATTGATCGATCTGACCCTGGCACCCGAGCACCGTCGCGGCCACGCTGCGTTGTACGACGGGCTGACCAGCGGCCGGCTCGATGTTGCACGCTTCCGGCGCACGCTCGCGGGCCTCGCGCTGCTCTCAGCGGCCAACGGACGACTGATGCTGGGAGCGGACGTCAGCCTCTGACTGCGCTATGTAAATTTAGGTTAGGTTACCTTACACTGTTGGTATGGATGGTCAGCGCGGTGAGGGTTCGCGATGAGCGGGGTCGGGGATTCCCGTGAGGATGCGGGGAGTCCATCGGCTGGAGAAGATGTTCCTTCTGATCGGGGGGTGGGTGGTGGGAAGCGGCTGCCTCTCTCGTTTGCGCAGCGTGGGAACTGGGCGGCCCAGCGGTTGTTCCCTGGTTCTGCCGCGTTCTGTGTGTGTGACCTGGTGTGGCTTGACGGGGTTGTCGATGTCGGGGTGTTCGCTGACGCGGTGAGTGGGGCGTTCGCGGAGACGGAGGCGCTGCGGGTGGTCATTGATGACGATGACGGGGCTCCTTCGCAGTCGGTCGACGGGGGGTTGTCTCTG
>NZ_FAOZ01000039.1 GCF_001536285.1 Parafrankia irregularis
CAGGCGCTGAGCGAACTCGCACCCCACCTACCCCCCGACCAACGCGGACCAGTCCTCGCCCAGGCACTGGAGTCGGCGTCAGTATCAAGCAGATCGACGGTTCTCTCTACGATCTGCGCAGCCCTACGAGACCAACCCGACACGGCCAAATCAGTCGGCGTACACGTCGTGCCCGCAATACTCCGGATTCAACGCTGGTGGCCCTAGAGTCAGGAGCTCGGGCGGTGGGAAATGGTCATCGCCCTCTATCGAACAGGTCGTAGCACTGCACGCAAGATGGCAGTGATCTTCTACACGGGCGCTCCGGATGGTCTCACCAGCACGCCGATGGAAGTCCGACCGCCGCGTGCTGCCCGCAACTCCCACCACAGAGACCATGATCTCGGCGCGCTGCCCGAGCACCAGGCCAGAGTTCCTGGCCGACCGTCGTCGCGACGAGCGGACAGAAAGATCACTTATCGCCCCGCCATCCGGGACGGTTGAGGTCGAGCCAGCGCTCAACGTCGTCGCGGTGCCAGAGTCTCAGCTTCGGATGATCCAAGATCGGGTCCGGGAAGCCCTTCGTGGTCGCGACCCGCACGGCGTAGGCCCGCGAGACTCGCTGCCGCTGGCGGGAGCCGCGCCCGATGAGGTCGCGTAGGGCGTCCACGTCGACAGCGTCGGCCAGCTCCGTCAGGGAAATCGTCTCCCGCTTCGGCCACGACTCCATGCGTGCGCACGCTAACGACTACGTTAGGTAACCCACGAGCATTGGTTATTCGAGGAGGTTACGCACGTCACCTACTCGCGGTACCCTTGCTTCCCGGTCGACCACGACCTGGGGCCACATTGACGAACTCGCCCGAACGCTGCATGTCCGGGCGAGTTCTCGGCGATCGCCTTCACGGAAAGGATCACGCCGTGCCCCACAGTCAACCAGCAAGCAACCATCCCCGGACCGCACTCACGACCGCGCCCGATGCCATCCCTGCGAACACCCACGCACCTGGGTTCCTCGACGGGGACGGGGCCACACCGACAGATGTGCGGGTCCGCGAGACGGGAACAGGACCGTTCCGGTACGTCGTGGTCGAGGTGCCGGCCGGGGTGCATCCGGCGACCCTGGCGACCGCGCTGCGCAGTCTGCCGATCGCCTGCGAGTTCGAGACCATGGCGGACATGTCCGGTACCCACTCCGGCGGCGAACTGCGCTTCAAGGTGCACGACGAACCCCGTAAGCCGAGCAAGCCTGGCAGTCGGGTGCTGCGGCTGGCCGATGACAGCCCCTTCACCGAGGTGCTGGGTTCCCACGGCGGGCATGAGGACCGGTGAGCGCGCGCATGGCGCTTCCAGTGACGGACGCCGCGCATCGGCTGCGGGCGGCGCGGCGGCGAGTAGCTGCGACCGTCGGCCGGCGCCCGCTGATCTTCGGCCTTGCCGTATTCGACGACGCGGGTGTGGTGGTCGAGGTGGCGAGTCCGTTCGGCAGTGAAACCGCGGCGCGGAAGTGGGCTGACGTGTTCGGCCTCGCGTCGTATCAGGTCTTGCCAGCTCGGATCGCGGGCGGTAGGCACTGAACCCTGACCGTCTCGCCTGATGATCGGCCCTCCATCCTGCCGGGTGGGGGGCCGATTGCATGTCCGGGGTTGCTGCCGTGTTCCAGCCGGCCGGGGTGCGGGTGCGTGAGGTCGGCCGGCCGCTCGACGCCGCGGTCGCCCTTCCTGCCGGCGTCGACACGGTCATCACGTGACGATCGATCCCGACCGGCCTACCATGTCTCGCATGGGCGATCGTCACGTGATGAACGACCCGGTTCCGGTGGATCGGCTGTGCGCGTGCGGCTGTGGCCGGACGTGTCCAGCCGCGCCGGCCGGTGGGGGTCGGGCGCCGCGGTACGCCTCCCGTGGCTGTCAGCAGCGCGCCTACCGGGTCCGCCAGGCTGCCCGTACCGCTCCCCCGGCAGATCCGGCGAGTGCGGCCGATCTGCTCGACGCGGTCCGCGCGCTGGCGGGAGTGCTCGACGCCGGTGGCAGGCCCGACCATGAGTTGCTCGTGGCGGTGCGGGACGGCACCGCCACCCTGCTCGCCCGCGCCACGCCCACCGCGCCGGACGTCGACCCCGGCGCGTCACTCCCCCCGATGGTGTCTGCGTCCGACACGGCAATCGGCCACCGATCATCACGTGATGACCGTGTCCAGCAGTCCTGTGAGAACTCGACTGGCACCCCGTTGACCCCACTCGACGATCGTCACGTGACGATCAATCCCGGGCCGCCCGCACCCGATCTCGAGGTAGCCGGACCGCGTCCGCCTGGTTCCCGCCGACGGAAGGCGCGGCCGGTAGTGGTGCGGAGCAATGCCGGTGACGTGGCGCTGTCGGCCGAGCTGTCGGCGGCGGTCCGCGCCGTGGCCCACGCGGCGGACGGTGACGTACCCACGCTTCACCGCCTGGAGTCGTCGGACCCCGGCGGCGCTCAGGTCGTGTCCCTTGGCGGGGTGCGTCTCGGTGTCGTTCGGCCCGCTTACGGCCCCCAGCACGGGAAGGCGTGGGAGGCCCGCGACGTGATGGGCACCGTGGCGCGGACCTGGAAGGGCGGCCGTCTGAATATGACCCATCCTCGCCGCGGGACCGCGGTCGACGCACTCATCTTTCACCTTAGGAGTCTGGCCAGCCGGGCGGACCGTGCCTCTCTGCGTTCCCGATCCTCCCGGCCGGCCGGCACCACACCACCGATCGTCACGTGATGATCGTCCGCCAAGTCGGAAGCAGCTGTCTCGCCCGCACACCGGCGTGATCGAACCACCGGGCGGTCCTGCCGCCATTCGGGTACAAGACCGCCTGGTCTGTCTGGCCTGGTCACGGGTCGGACGGGGTTTTCTGTTTCGGTGCGGCGCGGCTCCTGCGGCGTGCCTGCGCCGATCGCAGAGCAAGCGAGGAGAAGTAGGCCCGGCGGGCGTTCTCGGCGCGGCGGGCACGTTCCGCCGGCGGGAGCGTGCCGTCCGGGTCGACCTGCCGGTCGAAGCGGTCCAGGAACGCGGCGCGACCGCGGGCGGTGCGTGCGGCCCGGTCGTGGGTGTTCGCCCACGACGCATGCGCGGCGATCCGGGCGATGAGGGCTCTGTCCTCGGGGCGGCTGGCGGACATGGCTGGCTCCTCGACGGTCCTGTGGTGGTCCTGAGCGAGACGGGACAGGCGGGCCAGGTTAGAGAGCGGGCGGGCCGGCCACGGGGTGCTGTTGCGGCTGGCCGGATGGTCCGCGGACCGCGGCGAGCAGGACAGCGGCCCGGTCGGTGGAGCAGCGGTGTCCGCGTTGGCGGACACCGCGGGCGAGTGCGGTCCGGGTGACCGGTTGGCCCTGCCGGGTCAGCTTGGGCCGGGTGGGCCGGGTGGGCCGGTCGGGTCGCTTTGAGCCCGGCGACCAGGCCGAACGCGGCGACCGGCCACAGCGCCATCGTGGGCACCCAGGAACCGGGTGTTCCGGTAAGCGCTTCGGGTCCGGCGGCGGTGAGGTTCGCCGCGCCGGACATCCCGACCCCGGCAATCAGGGTGGTGACGGGCCAGCGGATCGGGGTGCCGCTGTGGCGGCGGTGGCGGATTTCGATGATGGACGCCAGTGCCATCAGCTCGACGGACACGGCGATGAGCCAGGCGGCCCAGTCGGGTTGTCCAGCCCAGGCGGCGACGTCGTGGACGTGGACGAACGCGACGCAGAACACGCCCACCGCGAGCAGCATCGGCAGCGCCGTGCCGAGGAGGTGTTCCGCGCGTCCCTGCCGCGCGGGTGCCCGTCCGGCGGGGTCGGGGCCGTCGCTCCCGTCATGACGATGTTCTTCCTGACCTCGGGTGTCGGTGGGGGCGGTCGCGACCGGGCCCGGTGTGTCGCGGCTGGTCGTTTCGGCGGTGATGTCGGATTCTCCCTTCGGTGGTTCAGGCGGCATGAGTGAGAGATTCGGGGAGTGCGACGCAGGAGATAATCGCGGCGGCGAGAGCGGGTGGGACGGCGTTCCCGGCCTGCCGTTCTCGACTGCTGACGGTTCCCTGCCACGGATAGTCGGCGGGGAAGGACTGCAACACGCCAAACTCGGCGGCGGTGGGATGATGTTTAGGCCCTACCCATCGGCCGTTTTCCAGGGCGGCGCGCAGAGTACGGCGGACGAATGTTCCGCCCCAGGCGTTTCCACGGGTGGTGACGGTGTATGCCGGCCGGTCGGTCAATCCACGGCCGATGGCGTCGGCCATGCTGCGCCGCGGCCTGAGCGGTGGGGCGAATCGCGCGTCATTCGGACGGTGGCGGGTATGGGTCGGCTGCGGTGCTTTGACAATTTCTCTGGTGCGGGAGGCCAGGAGAAAGGCACGGCGGCGGGTTTGGGGCACGCCGTATTCCTCGGCGGACAGGATCCCGACCCAGGTCGCGTAGCCGGTGCGTCGCAGTTCGTAGGCGAATCGTTCCCAGATCGGCAACACGGCGGGAACCTCTTCCATGGCTATCCAGGCCGGCCGCAGTGACCGGGCGAAGCGCATGGGCTGGTGGATAAGCCTGCCGCGCGGATCGGCGAGCCACATTCCTTTCCGGCGGCACTGAACGGCTGGCAGGGCGGAGACGCTATGAGTCCGGTTATCCCGGAGAAGTCCTCGGGCCGGAGTTTCTCGACGTCGCTTTCGATGGTGGGTAGACCCGCTGCGCGGCGAGTTTCGCATGCCATTCGGTCCCATTCGACGCCAATTTCGGTGAGACCGAGTTGTGTGCAGGCCAGGGACCATCCGCCGGGGCCGTTGTGTCGGCAGACGGTGTGTCCCGCGCAGGTCGTGTCGCTCTACGGGAGGCCCGACGGTGGTCGGTGTGTCGCCTCTCTGCGCATCAGCGTGTTCCTTTGCGGAGCCTGGCATGTGACTGACGTCACGGCATGTGGTGCCCGGGGCACGATTACCTCTCGACCTATCCCTGCCCGAGGAATGCCCGCAGATCGGCAGCGAGCGCCGTCATCTCCTCGCCGCCCTCGACCACGGTCGACACGGTGCACTCCCAGCCGTTGTTGAAGACATCAGCCCGGAGCGTCCAGCTCACGCGCACGTGACCACCACGGTTGAAGGTGGCAGCGACAACAAGGTGGTTGTTCGTCCAGACCCTCTCGCCGTCCCAACCGCGGAAGTCCTGCGCGAGGCCGTCGAAGAAGTCGTCCAGCTTGTCCCAGACCGTCACCCCGACGGTCTCGACGCGGGCCTGCACACCGGCATCCGCGGCCTCGACTCCGAAGACAACGTGGTACTCGTCTTCCCTCGCCCAGTCGAACAGTCGTACCCGCGCATCCGGCGAACCCGCTGCTCCGCGAACGTCAAGCTCAACCCGGCCAGAACCCACCTCGATCAGACTCACGCCCGAAGGATACGCATGCAGCCGCAGCATGTCGGCCGTCGGCGTACTCGCGAATGTGCAGAGCCGAGTAGGTACGAACCTGCAGAACAAGGCAGGCACCTGAAGACCGTTGCCGCCGTTCGAGATGACGGGGGTGTGCCCCGGAGCGGCGAAGAGATCGAGCACGGTCGACATGTCCGCTGTCTCCTGTTCAGGAAAACAAGCATGATCGATGGGAAAGTAAGCTGAATCCCGCTGCTCGGCGGCCGGGAGAACAGTCACCGGGCGCGCTCGGTGGCACGGGATATTCGCTTTTCGTGGGCCCTTTGGCTGCCCGATGACGTCCGATGCGGCCGGGCGGCGGACCTACGGGACAGTCACGTTGCGTGTCTGGTTCTGGCTTGGTCCGCCCGGCAAGGTCGGCGCCCCGGGAGAGGGCCACCAACCCCTGGTTTCGGGGGTTTTCGCGTGTCCGCGACCCGGGCCGCTTACAAACGTTCTCGCAGCTCAGCGGATGTTTGTGCCGCTTACAGGGGGTGCTTGCGCAAGCGGGGAGGCCGCTTGCGCAAGCACCGTCCCGACCTAGCCGAGACCCCTGTTTCGGTCACGTTCCGCCACCACATCGGCGACGTCGCGACGGATGATCCCGCGCCGGTTGACGACTTTCCCGCGTATCCGGCGGCTGATCTGACTCGTGTCGATCCCGTACGGCTTCAACACCACCGCGAGTTGTTCCGGCCCCCACCCGCCATACAGGTCCGGGCGTAGCTCGGTGAGCCGGGTGACTACGGTTTCCGACCACACCTTGTTCTCGCTCTCGGGTATCACGGCGAGAATGTCGTCGAGCAGCGACAGAGCGGCCGGTTCCGCCGCGGCGATCTCTCGCGGCGCATGCTCGGCGAGCCTGCCCGCGGCGATCCGTGCGGCGCGTGCCCGGTCCGCTATCTGCTCGGCGGTGGGGGTGTCGATGTAGGCGGCGCGGACAATCATCGGCTCATCGGTCGCGCCGACGAGGTAGCCGATTCCTTTGTCCGATGGCCGGAGCGTGCTGGCCTGGATCCCGTTCTTGTACATCGACGTGCCGAGAATCATGTCGTTCTCGACCTGCCCCATCACCCGCAGACAGAACCGGATAGAGACGTTCGACGAAACCCCGGCGGGCAGCGACGCCGCGTCCGGCCGCTGGGTGGCCAGGATCAGAATCACGCCGAGCGCCCGGCCGAGTTTGATGACCGCGGTGACGAGTTCTCCTGCTTCCTTACCGTAGACCGGGTGGGAGAACAGGTTCTGACACTCGTCGATGATCGCGACCAGCGGGTGCAGGCCCTGGGAACGCAGACCGGCGATCTGGCGGGTTACTTTCCCGTCCGGGCACAGATCCTTCGGCAGGCGGCGGATAGCCTCGGCCCGGCGGCCGATATCGGCCCGTAGGTCCCGCAACGCGACGAGGGTCGCTTCGGTGGTGGCGTCGTCGAGACCGGTGGCGTAACGGGCCGCGAACTTCTCCGCCGCGTCCAGATCGGCCGTGCCTTTGCGGTTGAACACCCACAGCTCACAGGTGGGATCCAGCCCGCAGCCGAGCATAAGCACCCGCACTGCCGATGTTTTCCCGGCACCTGGAAGCGACCCGACGAGCACGTTGTTTTCCACCAGTGAGACCGACACCGGCCGGCCGCGCGGGTCCGTCCCGAACGGCAGCGGGGCGAACATGTCGACCAGGCCGCGTTTCGCCAGCGGCCACGGTGGCGGCGGTGCCTGGGACATGTCCTGATCCCCCACCCAGAGGATCAGTCGGCCGGCGTGCGCGTCGTGCCCGGCTTCAGGCCAGACACAGCCGCTCGGGCGACGCAGACCGGACGCGAGCCGTTCGCGGCGTTCCAGGATGTCGGAGACGGTCACGCCGTAGGGCAGGTCGACCTCGGCGCGCCAGCCGGGACCGTCACGCATGATCGGGGACGGGAACGTGATCCCGCCGCCTTCACGGCGCGCCCGGTTGATCTCGCCGATGCCGAGAGCGCCGAGAGCGCGGGTGACGACGTCGGCGGTGAGGCGGCCGACCTTGGTGGGGACTACCGCAGGGCTCATCAACGGCTGGTCCGCCGGCGCCCCCACCACCCCCAGGACGGCGACCACAACACCGAGAACCGTCAGATGCACACCGGACGGAGCGGCGACCCACCACCACACCGCCAGCACCAACGCGGGAAGGCCGACCAAAGCAGCCAGGATCGCCCGGGTACGGGTGCGGGTGTCGTGGAGACGGGCGAGCCTCAGATAGGTGCCGGCGTCTTCCTGGCGGATCGCCGCGGCGATGACCGGCCGGGCGTCGCGGTCGACCAGCCAGCCCACGGCGTCGGCGGCGACCCGGCCCGCTCCCCGCGGCGCGCGGATCGCCAGCCGGCCGGCGTACAGCGGCAGACGCACCGCGTGGTACGCAGCGGTGTAGGAGAAGTGCCCGGCCGCCCACCGGGTAGCGACCCCCAACGCGGCCCACGACCGCAACCACGACGGGACGATCGGCCGTCGGGTACCCGGCCGCGGTTCCAACAACCGGCGCCGCGGCCCGGCAGGTGGATCGACCGGCACCATCAGCGCTCCGTCGACCTCGACCCCCACGGCCGGTGCGGGCACCACCGGCGCCGCGGGGATGGGGAGACGGTCGGCAGGCAAGTAGCGCTCCAGCTCGGCGCGGACCGCGACGAGGTCGGGCACCCACCCGCTCGACGGACCGTCGCCCGCCGGATCGGCCGGGGGTGTGATGGCGGGATCGTCGGGTGGCGGGGGGCTGTGCTCGGTCATGATGGGGTTCCCTTCCTTCGAGGGTGGGGGCCCGGGGCGCGGTGTCTGTCTTGGCGGTCAGGAACCGCGCCCCGGGGCGAACTCAACGACCCGGCTGGATCACGTCCCGGCCGTGGTAGCGGTGCATCTGCGCCAGGCGGCGGGCGTCGCCGATCTCGCGGCGTTCCTCGGCGAGCCGGACCAGCACCATGACCAGCAGCGCGCCGTTCGACAGCAGCAGCGCCACCAACGCGAGCACGAGAAAGAGGGTCATCATCGAAACTGCGCCTTTCCGTTACACGCCGATCGACGAGACGACGCCGAGCACCTGATCGATGATCTGCTGAATCATCGGGGCCTGCCCGGACGCAGCCAGGTAGAAGCCGAGCACGATGCACAGCAGCGCCCCGCCGAGACTGAGCCGGTACGACCGGATCAGCACCACCACCGCGGACGACAGCAGCAGGACAATCGAGATACTCATCATGGGATGGGAATCCTTTCCTTCGACACCGGCAGGTTCAGGAGTTCAGGTCGTAAAGGTCGCTGCCGAACGGGACATCGTCGAACTCGTCGACGGTGACGAACACCTCGATGTCCACCACCATCGGGTCACCGGGCAGCGGTTCGACACCGGCCGGAACCGCCCAGGCGTTGTACGCCTGCCGCCATTCCTCCCGCGTTCGCGCCCGCCACGTCTCCAGTCGCGCCAGCAACAGGTCGAGCGCGTCCCGAAGCTCGGTGTCCTCGGCGCTCTCCGCCATGTGCATGCGATGCAGAACGGCACTCGCCGTGTAGCCCTGCATGTGCTCGGTGTGCGCTACCTCCGCCCGGTTGGCCAGGTCAGACAGCGTCAGAGGCCCGAAGTGGCCCTCAGGCGCGCAACCGAAGGACGAACCGTCAACCATTGATTGGTCTCCTTGAAGCTCGTATAGAAGAGTGGTTTTCTTGCTGCCCCGCAGAGAAACATGGAGGATGTGCCTTAGGGTCGAGGAGAGTTCCGGGCCGAATTTTCGGCGCTGGAAATGCAGACGCCGGGGGTCACTTCCCGGAGTTCCGCGCCGATCTACCTGCTACGGCCTCGGCCGATCACCCAGAAGACTCCCAGACCCAAGGCGAACACCGCGCACGCGCCGAGCATGGCAGGCGCCATACTCGTGGCCGCCCACTGCACCGTGGTCGCGCCCACGACCAGCATGGCGATCCAGAAGAAACAGCGGGCCAGTGTTCCGAACAAGGACCGGCGGACAACGTAGTACCGCACCATTACAGAACCTGCCGTTCTCGTCGCGACGACCCGCGGCCGTCACGACTGAAAATCCCTGGATACGCTTCTGCGCTCCGGGAGGCGTGGCACCCTGCCGCCACTGGTTCTCAGTATCCGGAAAACCGACGGCAGAAATCTGCCCACATATTCGGCCGTTTTTCGAGCATCAAACCGGGCAGGAGAACGGCGCCGGAGTGGGCAGCGAACCGGGCACGCGCATGGTCACCCGGCCGGACTCTTCCCAGCTCACATGGCCCGCACCTGCGCGCCCGGACGCGGGCCGTTCCGAGGCGGCCGCCGTCAGCTTGCAAGCAAACAGGCGGACGTCGATCCAGCGGCAGCGACCGGCAGCCGACACAGGCTATCGAAGGCAAACGTGGCGATCATGCGCCAAAGGTGGCATAGTCGTCCGCGTTGCCCGTTACTCCCCGCACCAGGGTGACCCCAGAGAAGGAAGGAGGCGTACGGCGGGGGAAGCGGGGGCCGCCCAGGCCCCTGCCGGAACCCAACATGTCCACGACCAGCACGCCGGACATCGAGACGGTAGAGACGCTCCTGCGAAAGGCCCGGCGCCACGGCGCCCGCGGCCCTGAACTCGCGCAGCACCTCCCTGCCCTGATCGACCTTCTCGTACCGCCCAACGGCACCAGCCCGAAGGAGCGGGCAGCACACGCGGAGCAGATCATCAGGAAGGCCATCGACACCGCGCTCGACGATCCCGCCAAGTCCGCCATGCGAGTCCTGTTCGGTCTCGCGGCTGGAACCCGACGGAGCAGCGTCGACTTCCGCCGCGAACGCGCCGCGGCCTACATGGGCATCACCCCCGGCGCCTTCCGCCGCCCCCGGCAGGAAGGCGTCATGATCCTCAATATTGCGTTTGAGATAGCGGCCACCGCCTGACCCCGGTGGCACTGCAGCGAGAGGCCGCGTCGGAACTTCTCCGGCGCGGCCTCTGAGCTGGTCAAACACCGTCGAAAGTCCGCCATCCCGCACTGTCATACGGCGTAGATCCACGGGGCCGCGCCAGACAGAGGAACTAACCGGCGCTGCGGGCGATCCTGTGGTTGAGTTAGCTCCGGCCAGATTCTGGACGTTGGTCGGAGGATAGGGATGGCGCCCACGCCGCGGTTTCACCGCGTCGCCGCACTGCAGCGACGGTTCGTCGACCGGGAACCGGTGTTGGCGGCGTTCACCGCCGAGCTGGCACGGATCGGCGAGGGACCACGGATCTTCAATCCCACCGGCGTCGGCGGAATCGGAAAGTCACGACTGCTGCGGGAGTTGAAAGACCGCGCGGCAGGCGACTACCGCACGGCCTCACTGGATCTCCAGGTTCACTCGCTACGCCAGCAGGAAGACGCACTCGCGGTGCTGCGCGGCGAGCTGGGAAGGCAGCGCGTACATTTCGACCGGTTCGATATCGCCTATGCGGTGCTCTGGCAGCGCTTGCACCCCCATCTACGCCTGAGCCGATCCGATCTGGCGTTCGTCGACGACAGTTCAATCCTCACCGATATCGTCGACACGGTCGCCGGGCTCCCCGTTTTCGGCACCGCCCGAGGCCTTCTCAAAATTCTCGACAAGGGAAGCGCGGACATGCGCCGCCGCATGCGGGTACGACGAGACACCACCCTGGCCGTACTCGACGAACTACCCAACAGTGAACTCGCGGACGCTGTCACTTTTCTCTTCGCGGAAGACCTTAGGGCATCGAGCGCAGACAAACCGTATGTCATTATCATCGACAGCCATGAGGCTCTTGTCCCTAATCCGGTTCGTAGCGGACGGGGTCAACTCGCGGATATCTGGCTTCGCGACCTGGTAGCCCAGTTCGACCGCGGCCTGGTGGTCATTGCCAGCCGGGAACCGCTCCACTGGGAACTCACCGAGCCCGGATGGGAAGATCACATCACCGCGTGCGGAATCGACGACCTCCCGATGGAAGCACGTCTGGAGTTGCTCAACGCGGGCGGGATAACGGACCCGGTCCAGCGGCAGACCATCGCGACCGCAAGCGCGGGCCTTCCCTTCTACCTCAATCTCGCGGTCGACACCCACCTCCAGACTGGCGGCCGCATCAGCGGTGACCCCGTATCCCAGCAGGAAATCCTGGCCCGGTTCCTCCAGCATGTCGAACCGAACGAAATCCGAGCCCTGGAAATCCTGAGTCCGGCACGAATCTTCGATTACGATATCTTCCAGACCCTGGCCGCCTCCTTCAATCTTCCCGGTCACCGCATCGCCTGGGAATCGGTCAGCGCCTACTCATTCGTCTACCCGGCCGCAGACGCGCTCCGCTTTCACCAGCTCATGGCCACAGCACTACGCGAACGACTCTCGCCCGCTACGGCAACAGACATTCACACGCTTCTGCGTCGCCGATGGGAAGAACGGGCCGACAGCGTTTCCGGCCAAGACAGCGGAATCCACGCGGCCCGCGCGCTACGCGAGGCCGCCTACCATGCCCTCAGCAGCGGACAGGCCACCGGCGAGGCTCTCCTCAGCTACACCGACCGCGCGGTACTCCGCGGCGGCCATAGCGCCGCCCACGGGATCATCGAAGACCTCCGCACCAATCTGCCCGGCCGGCCCGACCGCAACGGCCTGGTAGACGCACTGCGGTGCCTACAAGCCGACGCTGCCGTCCGCATCGGCGACGCCGCCGCCGTGACCGCGTTGATCCCCGAACCGGTCACCACGCTCGACCTCGACACGACGATCGGCGCCCGGCTCGTCGTCGCTGCCGGACACGGCCGACGCATAGCCGGAGACACCCGGGAAGCGCTCGACACCTACACCGGCGTGTGGAACCGCGCCACGGCCGCTCCCAAGCTCACCGCAGGACTGTGGGCCGCGGACCTCCACATGGCCCAAGGACGCTTCCGCGACGCCGAGGCACTGGCGGCCGAACTGAGCACCTCTGCGCCCGCCCAGGACGCAGAGTTCCTCGGCGACATCGCCCGCCTACGGTGCCTCGCACACCGATTCGCGTTCGACTTCGACACCGCCGCCCGGTACCTCGACGAAGCCACCACCCACTACACCGCGGCCGGCAGCGTCCTCGGTCTCGCCAACATCCAGACCAATCGCGCCGAGCTCCTCGCGCACACGGACCCGCCGGCCGCCGTCATTGAAGCGGGGCGCGCCATCGAGGTTCAACGCGAGATCGGTGCCCGCCATGAAATCGGCAAGGCATACACCGCACTCGCCATCGCGCAACTACACAGCGGGAACCTCGACGCGGCCGAAACCGCTCTCCACTCCGCATGCGAAGCTCTCGAAGCCGCCAACTATCGGTCCGGCCGCGCCCGCGCCGAGTTCTACCGCGCCATCATCCAGATTCGGCGCGGCCGACTCGACGAAGCCCACGCATCGCTCCGATGGACGATCCGGGAACTCGAAGCCGCCGACGTCTACCCAACAATCGTTCTGTGCGCGGCACGAGCACTGGAACTCATCGGCGTCGAGGATGAGCAGATCACTTACAGTCGGGAACGCGCGACGCTGGAAATCCAGCCAATGGACCCCCTCGACCGCCTAGACGAGCAGGTCACCCACTTCGTTGCAGCTCTGACCGATGGTCGGGAGTGGAATCCGAACGACTATTACCTGCAGGCAACCGGGAGATCTGACGCGGCCGCGGGCTTCTACAACCACAACGTCCGGATGACCACGCCAACAGGCGACGTCATCGTACGGATACCCATAGCCGGCAGCGACATCATGGACCTCAAGATCTGGCCTGAGTCTCAGGTGCTCCGCGCCATTCGCGGGACAGTCACTCATGCCCCACGACTTCTGTTCACCGACGCTCGGAGCGAGTACCAGATTCTCGATTGCCTTCCGGGCCGGGTACTCGACGAAACAGCCCCACGCGGGACCGCCGTGCCGGCTCACGTCATCGGCGACGTCGTCGAGATGTTCACCCAACTCGGAAACGTACCACCCAGCGCCGCACCTGCCCCACCCTCAGACTGGCCGGCAGACGGGGACACCACCGGATTCGCCAGGCGCCTTTCCGCGGTCACGGAAGACGTACACTCGCGCTTCCTTCCCGAATTTGGCGACCTCTACTCCGCCTTCGGGATCCCCACCAATGCCCTGGCCGAAATCGAGAACAGATGGCAGACACTGCGACCGCGCCCGTTCCGCCTACTCCACACCGACATCCACCGCAAGAACATCATTATTTCAGACGGCCGGTCAAGCTTCCTTGACTGGGAACTCGCCCTGTGGGGCGACCCCGTTTATGACCTAGCCGTCCATATACACAAGATGGCCTACCAGGACAACGAGCACGACGCACTTCTTGACGAATGGACTGCCGTCGTCACCGGGCCCCATTCCGAAGGATGGCAACCAGACCTCGACACCTACCTTTCTCACGAACGAGTGAAGTCCGCCATCGTCGATACCGTTCGATACACGAAGATACTAACGGAATCCAGACCAAGTAGAGATGAAAGCATCGCGCTCACCGAAAAACTCGCGGGGAAGATATCTGCCGCACATTCCGTACTAGGAAACGAGCTACAGATCGATGGTCCGACCATTGCAACTCTGATAGAACAGTGGCGAGGCCGACGGTAGTAGGTATCGCCTCTCGGAACTAGCTAAGATCCATAACTGCACATCGCGCACGCATGTACAGTTCGTCGAAGGTGATAATTTCCGGATCAGTCAGATTACGCCGGTAGTTCTCGAAAGAGCGAAACTTTTCATTATTGCAGCTCCCCTCGCGCACAAATTGTCCGAGATGGCCGGCAATCAGGTACGAACGAGGTCGACAGTAGTGAACATCAAAACCTATATCGTAACCATCCGAGTCGCGCCGCCGCTGTGACTGCCACCTACCTATAGCAGAATCCACCGTCGCATGACATTGGGCTACTGCGCCGACAATCTCACTGTCCGGAGGCCAGGTTGCAGATCTGTAAGTAGATGCTCGAACAAGCTGGGTATCAGGCCGTTTTATTTCGACGAAGACAAATGAACCGATCGTTCCAGCAGTGCGCATAAGGGCATCCGGCCTCTTACCGGCCCCCTCAATCGACGCTCCGGCGACCGCCTGACTCAGACGACCTAGGTCCCACGGCAAGAAAACTTGCGCGGAAAGTCCTATCCCAAAGATCCATCGATTTTCCTCGAAGAAGTGTTGCCACACGTCCTCCGGGCGCGACTTCCCTAGCTCTTGCTGGTGCCGCCGAAAGTAATCGGCGTCCTCAAGAAGATTCTCGAATAGCTTAACAGCAGATCTTCTGCGCCTTACGGCGATCACATCTACCGCAGTCTCGTCTTCCTGAATGATTTTGGTAATGTCGTCTTTTCGAGAAGAGTACAGCTGAGCGACGATCTCCGGGGAATCGAGAACTTCCCGAATAAGATCAGAATCGAGACGACTTCCCTCTGTCGAGCCCATCGGAGTGGATGCAATCAGCGCCAGAAATCTCTTTAGCGCCTCCACCTCTTCACCGTTTAGCGAGAACGTCTTCTCCCGGCGAGGAATTCCATTTACGCTGAACTTCTGGAAGACTAGCTGGGATATTCGACGATCATCCTCGAAAAAGACCGCCTTAAGCTGGTCACGGCGATGTCGGGTTTCGCGGAGCACTTCTTCGATTCCACCATTTCGGACGAATCGAACATCGTCGCTCGTATCGTGAACCTGAAAAGCCATCCGCTGTTGAAGCGGAATTTGCCCATTTGGGTCTACTTCAGCACCCTCTTGAGAAAAACGCTTGGTGAAATAGAGGCGCCCAGGCCTGCGCTGAGCAGCGAAATGCGCGTCTACATCAGAAGCCATTAGCATCCCCCGTCGATGCATGAGTCAAGCTAATCGAGAAGGATACACTAGCTGACCGGTATGTCCGCGCCGGCCACCATGAGACAGACAGAGCGCCGCACCTCGCCTACAGCGACCCAGCCCGCAGGTTGATCGGCTAGATAGGCGGATGGCATTTCTCTGACGAGAAGCAAGTACTTGTTTGACCAGGTCCGTTCAAGGCAGGGCCGAGTAACGGACCTAGATACAGATCGCCGAGGCGGAGGCGGCGGTGGGCGTCGCGGGCGCGTTCGTCGGCCACGCTGGCGCCGTAGCGGCGGAGCATCGCGGGTGACTGCCAGCCCATGTTCCGCATGAGGTCAGTCTCGCCGCCACCGGCGGCGAGCCAGGCGTGGGCGTTGGTGTGGCGGAACTGGTGCGGGTGCAGACCGGGCACGCCGATGGCCTTGCCACGCCGCTTCAGCATTTGGTTGATGCCGTTCGGGGTGAGCGGGCCGCGGCTCCTCTCCGAAAGCCACAGGTTCGGCAGGTCGGCCCATCGGTCCCGCGCCCGTAGGCGCATGTAGCGCTCCAGTGCGATGCCGGTCTTACTCCCGAACGGCACCACGCGCGGTCGGCGACCCTTCGCCACGATGTGGATCACATCCTGACCAAAGTCGACGTCTTCGACGGTCAGGTTTGCGATTTCGGCCCGTCGTCCGCCGGTGTCCATCAACAGGCGGATGATCGCTTCGTCGCGCCGAGAGATCACGTCCCGTCCGGCACATCCGGCCAAGAGCGCGCGTAGCTGCTCATCCGTCAGGACGGGCACGGACTTCTCCGGCACGACGGGCGGGCGCATCCGGCCCATCGGGTTCACGTCGAGATCCTCTTCCTCGACGAGCCAGGACGCGAACTGCTGGAGCGCCCGGTAGACCAGGGACACGGTTGCCGGTGCGTGGTCGGCCGCGTAGTCGGCCAGGAAGGCTTCGATGTGCCTCCGCTCCAGCTTCAGGGGGTCCCCCGGCCCGCCGTGCTCGGCGAGATGCTGGATGAGGTCACACGCCGTACCAAGGTACAGCCTGATCGTCTGCGGGGAAATAGTTCGGGCGTCAAGCGATCGGCGCCACTGACGGACCAAGGAGGGCCAGGAACCATGGTCAACTGCTTCCATGATCGGGCAGTTTAGTTGTGTCCGACCGCTGTGCTCTACTTGCGAACCCGCAAGTGATCTTCATTCCTGCAGGTCAGAGCCGGTTTGTGGGCGCGGCAGGGATCGAACCTGCGACCACTCGCTTGTAAGGCGAGCGCTCTCCCGCTGAGCTACGCGCCCGGGAGGATGCCAGCCTACGCAACACAGGGCCTGCGTCGGCAGCATACGTCCGGCTGCACGGTGCCCCTTCCGTCAGGAGAGTCACCGTGCCAGGTCGAAACGTTAGCGGATGATCGCGAGTTTTGGGTCAGGAGACCGGCCGTGGCCGCCCGAACATGCGGGAGAGGGCGGCGTCAACGTCGGCGGCGAGGGCTCCGTCGCGGTCTGGGAGGCTCACGGGCGCGCCCGTGCCCGTTGAATCCGCGAAGGAGCGTTCGGTCTCCGCCTGCGCCGCCTCAGGGCGCGTGTGGGCGTCTGTCGCCGCGGGTTGGCCCGTGGCCCCGGGTTCGTCCCTCGCGGCCGCGAACGGTCGCACCAGCGGCCTCGGCGGTTCGCCTGCCGGCGAAGCGTGCTCGGCTAGCTGCGGCTGCGGCTGCGCCGGTGGGTGCTGACTGGCGGTGTCCTTGAGCTCGGGTGCGTGGCGGTCGGGCTCCTTGCGAGCGCCGCAGTCGCGGCACAGGACTGTTCCGAGCGCCTTCGCCAGGCGGGTCGAGGCGCACCTGTTGCACCGGTCGAGGATCGCGTCCCAGTCCGGGGCGGGGCGGCAGGTCGGGCAGACCAGAACCTGCTCGCCACTGATCACGACGCGGTGCCAGGGACTTGATCCCCGGACCGGGTCGGTCTGACGCTCGCTGCAACGGAAACACGGCATGAGGTTCACCGTCCTCACGAGACCGGCGGAGCACGTCGACCGTGGCGCACCTCGTTGGGCTCCCCCGCGGGTTCCTGGCTGGCCAGGTGCGCCGGCAAGGAGCCCGACGGGGCGGGATCCGCCCGCCCGTCGGCTCCTGCGGACTACAGCGAGGCGAGCGCCTTGAGGTACTCGGCCTGGTCACGTGCGTCCGGAATGTTGTTCACAACCTTCCAGCGCACCTTGCCCTCCTTGTCGATGATGAAGGTTCCGCGCAGGGAGATGCCCTTCTCCTCGTTGAAGACCCCGTAGGCCTTGGCCACCTCGCCGTGCGGCCAGAAGTCCGCGAGCAGGGGGAACTCGTAGCCCTGCTGGTCCGCCCACACCTTGTGCGCGAAGGCGGAGTCGACGGAGATGGCGAGCACCTGCACGTCGTCGTTCTGGAAGGAACCGAGGTCATCCCGGACGGAGCACAGCTCGCCCTGGCAGACCCCGGTGAAGGTCAGCGGGTAGAACAGGAGCACAACGTTGCGACGGCCCCGGAAGTCGGACAGGGTGACGACCTCGTTGTTCTGGTCCTTCAACGAGAAGTCGGGGGCGACGGCTCCGACGTCGACGGTCACGAGCTGTTCCTCTCGATTGCGGTTGGTTTCGCGTTCTTGGGTGCTGCTCGACCTCGCGGTCTTCGCGACCAGTCAGTCCTCATCCGCCAGCATGCCACCGCCGGCCACGCCCTTGGCGTCCGGCCACTACCGGTGTGCCGGATCGGGCGTGCCGCTCCGGCACACCGGCGCCCTGCGCCACGACCTGCTCTCCCGCCCTTCCCCGAGGTGGGACGTCCCACGTGGGCCCTCGGGACGCGGCGCAGGGCACGCCGGGCGCTGTGGGGCTCCACGACGCCCTGGTTGTCAGGAGAGCACAGCGACGACCACATCGTCAGGGCTGCCTGACACCACGCGGGAAACGAACGGCCCTTGGGGGCAGGGGCAGCGACAGCGGGTGTGTCATCCCGCGCGGGACGGTGGTCTTCAGGTCGCCGGCACCAGGAGCACCCGGAGAGCCCACCCCGACTCCGAAACGTACAAATCCAGATACGGAGAGCATACTTACGCTCAACGATCCCACAGGAAAGCGCCGGAACAGGTTTCCAGCACTCCGGTGTCCTAGTCTGACCGGTCAACGGCCTCGATAACAATCGAGCCGGACAACTACAGAAGACTACTGGGGCGGTATCCGCTTCCAGCCGGTCACTGCTCGCGGCCAGGCCGGGAGCGAAACCGCATGACGGCGCGTCGGGCGCCTGCGGTCCGAACAGCAGGGAGGTCGTGTCCACCTTGACCAATCAGATGCCGCCGCCCGGCCCGCCTGGCTGGGGGCAGGGCAGCCAGGGAGGGCCCGGCGGCCCGCCGCCCGGGTTCGGCGGCCCGCAGGGCTATTCCAACCCGCCCGGCCAGTTCGGCGCTCCGGGCCCAGGTAACGCCCCGCCGTACTCGGACCGGACCGAGCCGTACGCACCGAGCCCGTACCCGCCGAATCCCTACCCGCCACAGCCCTACCCGGGAAACCAGACCTATCCGGTGCCTCCCGGCTACGGGCCGCCACCCGCCGGCGCCTCACCGGTCGGCGCCGGGGTTCTGGGCAAGCGACGCAACCCGTTCGCCGTATGGCTCGGGCTGCCGATCATCACGCTCGGCATCTACAGCCTTGTCTGGGTCTACAAGACCAACAAGGAGCTCTCCGCGTACAACCCCCGCATCCAGGTCAACCCGGCGTTGTCGGTGCTGGCGTATGTGATCGGCTGGGTGTTGATCGTCCCGCCCTTCGTGGCCACGTGGCGGCTGGGCACCCGCACCAGGGATGCCCAGCGCGCGGCCGGGCTCCCGGAGCTCAGCCCCGGGGTGGCCTTCGTTCTGTGGCTGGTCGGCGGAGGTGCCCTGTACCTCCAGTACGAGATCAACAAGATCTGGGCCCGTTACCCGGGCGCGGTCGAGGGCCAGCAGGTCCCGCTGAGCTTCTGAGGGGCTGGCGACAGACGGCTCGGAAGCGGTACTTCAGCGCTTCGGTTCCCAGATCGGGCCGGGGCGCTGAAGGCCATCGGGCCGGGGCGCTGAAGGCCATCGGGCCGGGGCGGCCGACGGGCGTTGTGCGGTGCCCTGGCGTTCCTGTGTGCCCGGCGTTTCTCATGCGCCCGGCGATCTCATGCGGCCACAGCCCGGCAGCCGTGCGGCCACAGTCCGGCAGCCCTCTCCGCCTCAGCCCGCGGTCTGGGCGCACGCGAACAGCCGGGTTGGCGGCCCCCGAGAGCCGCCAACCCGGTCACTGCCGGCACCGCGCCGTCAGCGGTGGCGTACCCGCTGCGACTTGGGGGCCGCCAGCCGCATCCCGGCCCATTCGGCCGCGACGCTGACTGTGCTGGTCTGAACGAGGCCCGCGGTGGGCACAGCGTCGAGGACGTCGCTGGGCTCGACGTGACCTTCGCGACCCGCCTTGGGGGTGAGCAGCCAGATCACGCCCTCCTCGGACAACTGCCTGCGCGCGTCGATGAGGGCGTTGGCCAGATCGCCATCGTCCTCACGCCACCACAGGAGGACGACGTCGACCACGTCGTCGGAGTCCTCCGGCACAAGCTCGGTGCCACTCGCCGTGGTGACCGCATCAAGCAGGTCCTGGGCGATGTCGTCGTCCTCGTTGAGCGACTGGACCAATGTGCCGGCCGCGACTCCCAGACGTTCCGCACGGCGCTGACCCTCGGCGTTCGCCGCGGTCGGACTCACCCTCCGCTACCTCCTGCTCGTCTACATAACGCCTCGCTGTGGCGAGGCGCCCGGTCGTGGGCGGACCGGTCGGCGACGATCCGCTCGCGCGACCCGCCGTGGGCCTAGTCCACCGGACCATCCGGTGGGTGCGCAAGTGCCACGCCGGGGGTTGTGGACAAGCAGGGGGATGCCGGCCGTTCCACAACGATCTCCGCTGACACAATCTCGCTACCCACGGGCCGTCACGTCAACCCGTCACGGCAAACCCGCCGACACGATGTCACCATCGTTCCAACCTGCGGGAATGTGATGTGGGACGCCTTGGCGGCCGAACCCTGCCCGGCTCCTGGGCCGAACCGGCGGGCACGCCGGTCACCGGGCGTGCGGTCAGCCTGCGAGGAAGGACAGCCGAACCGTCCGATCCGGGTTGTCCACGTTCAGGTCGACGAGTGCGACCGACTGCCAGGTGCCCAGCGCGAGCCGACCGTCGAGAACGGGAACGGTCACCGACGGTGGCACGATGGCGGGCATCACGTGTGACCGGCCGTGCCCGCGCGAACCATGGGCATGGCGCCAGCGGTCGTCCGCGGGGAGCAGTGTCGCCAACGCGGCGAGCAGGTCCTCGTCGCTTCCGGAGCCGAGTTCCAGAATCGCCACGCCCGCGGTGGCGTGCGGAACGAAGACGGACAGCAGCCCGTCCCCACGGCCGGCGACGAACTCCGCGGCCCGGTCGGTGAGATCGACGACCCGGTCATGACGGCCCGTATGCACCGTCATTGTTCTCGTCTCCACCTTCGACGTCCTTCCTCCGTTACCCACCGACGCTCCAGTGTCGCCGCGGCGACGTCCGGGGTCCGCCCTGACCCACGCATGCCGGCCCGCCAGCGCCCGCTCTGTGGTCCGCGCCGTGGTCCGCGAAGCACGGGCCGCGCGCGGGGCCCAGCCAACCGCCCAGGACGTCGCACGGGCGGTCGCATGCCGCCGGCCGTACCGTCGGCGCGGGCCATCGTCCGGGTCGTTGTGCCGCCTGTCACCGGGCGCTGCCAGCCGGCCCGTTATGGACCGGTTGGGTTTGTCACACGGCTGTGCGGGTGCTCGCGCGGGCCCCGGGCGCGGTCGGCCCCATGGCCAGCCCGCGCGCACACGGTGCGCAGCCGGACGAAGCATGACGTCTTGCACGATCCGCGATCTGCGCCGAACCTGGCACAGCAATCACGACAACCGGTTGCTGGATGCTGACTGATGGTCATATCACCACGATGCATCCGGTGATATCGGGCCCTGTCGATCCAGTTTTGTTACCAATCAGTAGGCAGGGCGTGCGTGACGGCAGTGTCGAGACGGAGCACGATAGTGAGGAGGCATCGGCCAGGAGCTACGGAGAGCAGGAGTTAGGCGTGGCGCAGGACACAACACGGAAGTTCTCGGTGATCACCGACGGGCTCCCGAGCCAGTTGCCGGACATCGATCCGTCCGAAACCAGCGAATGGCTTGAGTCCCTGGATGCTGTCATCGAGGAGTCGGGGCGGGGCCGCGCGCGGTTCCTCATGCTCAAACTCCTCGAGCGAGCACGTGAGAAGGCTGTAGGCGTACCGGCTCTGACGAGTACGGACTTCATCAACACGATCCCACCCGAGCAGGAACCCTGGTTCCCGGGTGACGAGCACGTGGAACGACGCATCCGCGCCTACATCCGCTGGAACGCCGCCATCATGGTGAGCCGCGCCAACCGTCCCGAATACAACGTCGGCGGGCATATCGCGACCTATGCGTCGAGTGCCAGCCTTTACGAGGTCGGTTTCAACCACTTCTTCCGCGGCAAGGACCACCTGACCTCCTCGCCCGGCAGCGACTCCGGCGACCAGATCTTCATCCAGGGCCACGCCTCGCCCGGTATCTACGCACGCGCCTTCCTGGAAGGGCGCCTCACCGAGGCACAGCTGGACGCCTTCCGGCGGGAGGGCGAGCCGGGCGGGCTGTCGTCCTACCCTCACCCGCGTCTGATGCCGGATTTCTGGGAATTCCCCACCGTCTCCATGGGCCTCGGCCCGATCGATGCCATCTACCAGGCTCGATTCAACCGCTACCTGCTCAACCGGCAGATCAAGGACACGTCCCGCAGCAAGGTGTGGGCGTTCCTCGGTGACGGTGAGATGGACGAGCCGGAGTCGATCGGCGCACTCGGTGTCGCCGCCCGCGAGGAGCTCGACAACCTCATCTTCGTCGTCAACTGCAACCTGCAGCGCCTCGACGGTCCCGTCCGCGGCAACGGCAAGATCATGCAGGAGCTGGAGTCGACGTTCCGCGGCGCCGGCTGGAACGTCATCAAGGTCGTCTGGGGCCGTGACTGGGACCCGCTGCTCGCCCAGGACACCGACGGCGTCCTCGTGCACCGGATGAACACCACGCCCGACGGCCAGTTCCAGACGTACTCGACGTCGGCCGGCGACTACATCCGGGAGAACTTCTTCGGCGCGGACGCCCGGCTGCGCCGCATGGTCGCCGGCCTCACCGACGACGACCTGCGCAAGCTCTCCCGCGGCGGCCACGACTACCGCAAGCTCTACGCGGCCTACAAGGCGGCCACCGAGCACACCGGCCAGCCCACCGTGATCCTCGCCCACACGATCAAGGGCTGGACGCTGGGCAAGGACTTCGAGGGCCGCAACGCCACGCACCAGATGAAGAAGCTCACCAAGTCGGAGCTGAAGGAGCTGCGCGACCGGCTCTACCTGGACATCCCCGACGCGGCGCTCGACGGCCACCTGCCGCCCTACTACCGCCCCAGCGCGGACTCCGAGGAGATCCAGTACATGCGGGAGCGCCGGGCGGCGCTCGGCGGTTCCATCCCCCGTCGGGTCGTCCGGGCCCGCCCGCTCACCCAGCCGCCGGCGTCGATCTTCGACGAGCTGCGGCGCGGTTCGGGCAAGCAGCCGGTGGCGACGACGATGGCCTTCGTCCGCCTCCTCAAGGACCTGATGAAGACCAAGGAGATGGGCGCCCGGTTCGTGCCCGTCATCCCGGACGAGGCCCGCACGTTCGGGATGGACGCGATGTTCCCCACGGCGAAGATCTACTCGCCGCACGGGCAGCGCTATGAGGCCGTCGACCGTGAGCTGCTGCTGTCGTACCGGGAGTCCGAGGCCGGTCAGATGCTGCACGAGGGCATCAGTGAGGCCGGCTCGATGGGCTCGGTGATCGCGGCGGCCACGGCGTACTCCACCCACGGCCAGTACATGATCCCCGTCTACGTCTTCTACTCGATGTTCGGATTCCAGCGGACCGGCGACCAGATGTGGGCGCTGGGCGACCAGCTCGGCCGTGGCTTCCTGCTCGGTGCCACCGCCGGGCGCACCACGCTCAACGGTGAGGGCCTGCAGCACCAGGACGGGCACTCGCTGCTGCTGGCGTCCACCAACCCGGCGTGCGTGTCGTACGACCCGGCGTTCGCGTTCGAGGTCTCGCACATCGTCCGGGACGCACTCGACCGGATGTACGGCGAGCGGGACGAGAACGTCTTCTACTACCTGACCGTCTACAACGAGCCTGTCCCGCAGCCGGCGGAGCCGGCCGGGCTCGACCCGGCGCAGATCCTCGCGGGCATGTACCGCTTCCGCACCGCCGACGAGCTCACCGGTGGCGACGGCGCGGCCGCGGGCGCGGCGGGCGACTCGTCCACTCCGCGGGCGCAGATCCTCGCCAGTGGCACCGGTATGCGCTGGGCGCTGTCCGCCCAGGAGATGCTGGCCGCCGACTACGGCGTCGCCGCCGACGTGTGGTCCGTCACGTCGTGGAACGAACTGCGTCGCGAGGCCCTCGTCTGCGAGCGGCACAACCTGCTCCACCCGGAGGAGGCTGCCGCGGTGCCCTACGTCAGCCAGATCCTCGCCGGCGCGCCTGGCCCGGCCGTCGCGGTCTCCGACTGGATGCGCGCCGTTCCGGACCAGATCTCGCGGTGGGTGCCGCAGGCGTACACCTCGCTGGGCACGGACGGCTTCGGCCGCTCCGACACCCGGGCCGCCCTGCGCCGCCACTTCAACGTGGACGCCGAGTCGGTGGTCGTCGCGACGCTGGAGGCACTGGCCCGCTCCGGCGAGGTCGAGCAGGCCGTCGTCGACGACGCCATTCGCCGGTATGGGCTACGCAAGGATGGCGTGGGCGAGGTCACTCTCAGCTCCGCCGTGGAGGTTTCCGAGCCGGCCGTCTCCGGCTGACAACCTCCCGGGCGGCCGACCTGGCCGCCCATCGGAGCCGCAGGCACCGCCCGCGGGTGGGTCTCCGGTATGGCCACCTGCGCAACCGGACGGCACCTGCCCGTGCACCTGCCGGGTCCACGGGCCCCCTACCCCCGGGGGTCCGTGGACCGCGGGTGGCGAACCGGGCCACCCGCGACACTGAGTGACGACACTCGCGGCACCCAATGGCACGCAGCGTAACCAAACATGGTCGCTACCCTCCGCGTTCACCGTGCTCCAGCCGCGCACCGGCTAGCATCTGTACTCCAACGATGCCACCAGCCCAGCGCTCCTTGTGACAAGCAGTCACCGACAATCAGTCCCTGATCGTCACCGGCGACACTATTGTCTCGGGAGTGACATCAAGGCCAACGGCCACGCGCGGCAGTCACGCGCGAGCCCGCGGTCCGCGACCACCGCGGAGCCCGCTCCGCGGAACCGGATCCGTCGCGCCACGGCACCGGCCCGCAGGGGTTCCGGGTGACCGACCGGCGTGTCATGCCCCTGTATCCGGCGCACCGCCCCGCGCGCTACCCAGCGCGGGGTGGGGCCTGTCGCGGCCCGGCAGCCACGAGATCGAGGAGGAGCACGTGACGCGTGTCCCGAGGACCACCGGTCCGTCCGCCCATCGGGCGGCAACCCGCCAGCCGGGCCGGCAGGCATGATCCTCCGGGCGCGCCGCATCGACCGGCTGGAGGAGCACCCGAACCTCCGCGGAATCCTCGGGATCCTCGCGCAGCTCGTGCACACCACCGACAGCGAGCTGGTCTCGCTGGCCGCGCTGTGGCGCAACTCCGGGCAGCTCGCCTCCGCACGGGACAAGGCGCTGGCACCGGACTCCCCGCTCATCGTCGAGGTCCTCGCCGCGTTCGACGCGCTGTCCGCGATCTACGCCGACGATCTCACCGGCGCCGAGTTCGTCACCCTCGACCCCGCGATCACGTCGACGGCGCTGCGTGCCATGCGCGACGCCCTCGCCGGCGCATACGCCAAGCCGATCCTCAACCGGTCCGAGTACACGGCGCTGCTGCGTCCCTGGCGGACGGTCTACCCGCGGGTCCGCTCGCACGAACCGGATCTGGGCCCCGCCGCCGCCGACGTCAAGCGAGTCCTGGCGACCCTGCCGAGGCTGGCTCGCCGCTGTCACGACCCGGCCAGCCTCGAGGTGTTCGACGGCCTGCTGACGACCGTGATGACCCGCGACGACGAGGCCCACCAGGCCGCGATGGAACGGGCCTTCGACAGCGCCGTGCTGACCGGGCGGCGGCGGGTGTGGACGCTGGTCCGCCGCAGTGCCGCCGAGGGCTTCTGGCGGCTGTGCCCGGCCTGCCGCCGGCTCGCCACCGCGCCCGACTCGTCATCGGACGAGCGGGTCATGGAACTGTGCGCCGACCTGGCCTGCGCGCTGCTCGTCGAGGACCTGCTCGAGCCGGACGTCTACACGACGCTCACCATGCCCCTGCGTGCGCTGATCCCGCTGCAGGGCGCCGCCGGGGCCTGAACATCGCCGCCGGGGCCTGAACGTCAGGCTGGCCGGTAGACAACCAGGCGGGCAGGGCTCGTGGTGACCGCGATCCGGCGGATACCCTCGCTGACCTCACCGTCGCCGGCGAACGGCAACGGTGCCGCCTGGTTGGACGCGATGTGCACCCGCTCGACGGTGCGCTGCTCGTAGACCCGTGAGCGGCCCAGCCGGCCGGTCAGCACCGCGCCGACGAGCCGCAGTCGGGCCAACGGCGCCGCCGCGTCGACGACCCGCAGGTCGAGCAGGCTCTCGTCCAGGCGGGTTCGGTAGGTCGGCGCGAAGCCGTCGGGCAGATAGCGTCCGTTCCCGACGAAGATCAGCCAGATCCGGCGGGCCTCCCCGTCGATCTCGGCCTCGAACGGCGGCTCGTTCCACAGCACCCAGCTCAGCGCGAGCAGCATGGCGGGCCATTTGCCGATCCGGTGCTCGAAACGCTCCCGGATGCGAACCATGTCCGGATAGCCGCCGAAGCTGGCGGTGTTGACGAAGTTCCGGGTGAACCGCGCACCGGTCGCGCCGATCCCGTCCACCTGCCCGACGTCCACCGCGACGGCCGTGCCGTCACGGACCGCCTTGACGGTGTCGCCGGGCCCACTCAGGCCGATGTCGGCGGCGAAGTGGTTCAGGGTCCCGGCGGGAAAGACCGCGAGCGGCACACCGCGTGCGAGGGACACCACCGCCGCGGTGTTGATCGTTCCGTCGCCGCCGGCGACACCGAGCACGCGGCTGCGCGCCGCCATCCGGGTGAGGGCCGCGGTGATGTCCTCGCCGGGACCGACCTCGACGATCTCGGCTCGTGGCAGGTCGGCCCGCAGCACGTCGATCAGATCGGCATGGTGCCCGGCACCCGAGCGGGCGTTCACGACCACACCGAGCCCCGCCCCATCGGGCAGCGCCGGGGCCCAGGCGGACGCGGGCCGGGCTCGGGCGGGCGTCCCGGGCCGCCGGGGCATCACCTTCGTCGTCAGCAGGCCGGCACCGACACCGAGCGCGACTCCCGCCACGACGTCCCCCGGGAAGTGGGCGCCGACATAGACCCGGGAGAAGGCGACCGTGGCTGCCAGCGCCGCGACGGGAACAGCCGCGACCGGCGCGTCGAGCGCGACCCCCGTGGCGAACGCCGCGGCAGACGCCGAATGCCCGGACGGGAACGAGAAAGTCGTCAGATCACGGCCAAGCCGACGCAGCGGCGGAACACCGTGGGTCGGCGGCCGATCCCGACGGAACAGCAGCTTCGCCGGGCCGTTGGCGGCGGTGCTGGCGACACCCAGCGCGAGCAGGCCACGCAGCGCTGCGGAGCGGCGACGGCCCTTGCTGGCACCGAGCACGCCCGCCACGCCCCACCAGAGCATCCCGTGGTCGGCGGCGTGCGAAATCCGTGGCAGCAGCGGATCCAGCAGCGGCCTGGCGTCGGCGAGCGAGGAGAACATCGCCCGGTCGAGGGCCGTGCCGCTCCGTAGCAGCCGCCGGCCGATCTCGACGTCATGGCGAACCAGCAGCCGTGCCAGTCGCGGAGGTCGCGGAGGTCGCCGCGTGGATGTCACGCCGGAACGGTACCCGTTCGCCGGGTACATGCAGGCATTTCCGGACGTCAAAGGCGCCTTCGGTGGCCGACTGCCTGGCCGAGGCGGACCCACCGACCGAGGCGGTCGGTCAGACCGGGACCAGCGGTCAGACCGGGGTCGGCGTCGCCGCGGCCGCGCGGCGCGGCAGCGGCGGCCGCGGTACGCACCCTGGCCTGGGCAGCGGCCGGCGCGGCTCCACGGTGCGACCCGTGGGCAGGATCTCGCCGGTGTCCTCGAAGAGGATCACGCCGTTGCAGAGGAGGCTCCAGCCCTGGTCGCAGTGCCGGCTGGTGACCACCGCCGCGTCACGGTCTGCGCCTTCCGCGGCCGGGCACGGCGGGTCGTGCGGGCAGCGCCGCCGGGACGTGGGAGAGACGGAGGAGGGATCGCTGGACGGCTCTGCGCCCAGTGACGGCGCCGCCGTGGCAGACGCCTGGCCAAAAACACTTCCTTGGTGCACGAGCACCAGAGGTTACGCCTCTCCGTTAGGCACGTCACACGCGGGCGCCTGTGGGGCCACCGGCGTGTCTCGTCGTACCGGCCCGCTCTGATGTCGCCGTGGTCGCCGGGCGCGCCTGGGCGTATCTCCGTGTGGCCGCCGCCGCCGATGATCTCTCAGTACGCCGCCAATCGGTAGATTGCAGCCTTACGCAGAGCGTCGGGCCGGTTCGGGATCCGAGGATTGGCTGGTGTGCGGTTGCCGGCCACCCTGGGCAGACTGCCATCACCAGGGAATTCGGGATTCCTGCCAGAAACGGGTTCGACCGGAGCCACGTCAGGGCCAGGCCTGTGGGGGGTCATGCATGGTGAACGACTCGCGCACGATCGGCGGTCCGGCGCCCGGCACCACGCGCCCGTTCCTCTGGGCGGGCCAGACAGCCAGGCCCGACGACGCAGCCAGGCCCGACGGCTCAGCCAGGCCCGAGAGCACAGCCGGGCCGGAGGGCAGCTCTGACGGTGGTCTCCAGGTGTCCGTCGTGATGCCCTGCCTCAACGAGGCGGAGTCCGTCGGCGTGTGCGTCGGCAAGGCGCTGGCAGGCCTCGCGGCCGCCGGGGTCGCGGGCGAGGTCGTCGTCGTGGATAACGGTTCCACCGACGACTCGGCCGCTGTCGCCACCGCCGCGGGCGCGCGGGTGGTGCGCGAGGCGCGGCGCGGCTATGGCAACGCGTACCTCGCCGGTTTCGCGGCCGCCCGGGGCCGTTTCCTGGTCATGGGCGATTCGGATGACACCTACGACTTCTCCGACCTCGGCGCGCTGCTCGCCCCCCTGCGCGCCGGGCGGGCCGACTACGTGCTGGGTTCCCGTTTCGCGGGCGAGATCCTGCCCGGCGCGATGCCGTGGCTGCACCGGTACGTCGGAAACCCGGTCCTCACCGGCATCCTCAACCGCCTGTTCGACGTCCGTTCCTCGGACGCGCACTCGGGGATGCGCGCCTTCACCAGCGATGCGTACCGGCGCATGCGGCTGCGCTGCGAGGGAATGGAGCTCGCCTCCGAGCTGGTCATCGCGGCCGGGCGGGCCGAGCTTCGCATGGAGGAGGTGCCGATCACCTATCACCCGCGAGTTGGTGCCTCCAAGCTCCACTCACTGCGCGATGGCTGGCGTCACCTGCGTTTCATGCTTCTCCTGGCACCGCGCCACCTGTTCGTGCTTCCGGGGCTCGTGCTGCTGGGGGTGGGCGCGGCCGGGCAGCTCGCGCTCCTGCCCGGCGCGCTCGACCTCGGCTTCCACCGCCTCGACCTGCACTTCTCCGTACTGTTCGCGCTGTTCACCATCCTCGGGTGGCAACTGGTGCTTCTGGGTGTCTTCGCGGACGTCCACAACCATGCGGCGGGGTGGCCCGAGCGCCGGCGCTGGCCGCTCACGTCGATTCACCGCCGCTTCTCCCTCGAACGCGGCCTGGCCCTGGGCGGCGTGCTGTTCGCGGCGGGTCTCGCCATCGACGGCGTCGTCCTCATCCGATGGCTGGCGAACGACATGGGGCCGCTCAACGAGCTGCGACCGGCCCTGCTGGCGATGTCGCTGATGGTGCTGGGTACGCAGACCGCCTTCGGCTCGTTCTTCCTGCGGCTGGTGACCACCGGGCCCAGCGGAGGCCATGGCCGCGCCGGCTGGGCTCCGCTCTCCGCCGCGGCCCCCTCCAGAGCCGGAGCGGTCGGCGAGGCGCCGACTCCCGGCCCCCCGCCGGTCGACGACGACTCGTCCGCCCTGCCTGCCTCGCCGGACACGCCCCGGCCTGGGGCGGCAGCGGTGCCAGACCCCGCGCCGCGGAACGCCGACAACGGATCCTCCGGGCACGGCAGCAGCGAGGAGACAGCCTTGCCAGTGGACCCTCCAAGCACGCACCGCGGAATTCCCGCCCACCAGCACTGACCCACTGCGATCGGGAAAGACAGTGAGCCTTCTTCATCTCACGGTGCGTGGTCGCGGACGGGGGGTCCGAGTCGGCGGCGGAAAAGGCTCAGTGATCCACCCACACAATCGGGGGCCCAAAGGGGACCATTCAGGCAATTTCTCGGATCGATCGTGGACCATGGTTCCTGTGAAGGCACCAGGACAGGCCGACGCCGTCGCCGGCTCCCTCGACGCCCCCGATGCCCCGGGCAGCACTGGACCGGGTGGCACCGCACCGCGGGGCGACCAGCAGGGCGGCCACCGGAGCGGTCCCACGGACCACACGCCGGTGAGCCTCGCGCCGGTGAGCCTCGCTGATGCGCTCGGGCCCAGTCCGGACCACGGCTTCGAGACGCTCCCACCGCACCCGACACGGCCGGCGACCGGTGCGGGCAGGTCCGGTGCGGGCAGGTCCGGCGCAGGCGCTGGCGGTGCCGGTGGTTCGGCTCGTCCTGCCCACAGGGAAGGCACAGGAGGCGCGGGAGACACCAGGCCGGCATCGGGTCCTGGGTTGGCCGCCCGAGCCGACACACGGCGGCGCACCGCCACGCGCACCGCCGCCACGCGCGTGGCCACCGCCCCCTCCGGCGACGTCCCCTCCGCCGGCAGACGGTTCTCCTTCCTCGCCCGGCACTCCGTGTTCGGAGTCCTCCTTCTCGTCGGAGTCGCGCTTCGGCTGGCCGCGGCGGTCGGCTACCGGCCCGCCTTCGAGTTCAACGGCGACTCATACGCCTACATACGGCTGTCAGCGCTGTCAGAACCCGATCAGATGCGCCCCGCCGGTTATCCGGCCTTCCTGCGGTTGCTGAGCGAGACGGGCGCGGGCCTGTGGGTCGTGCCGACCGTCCAGCACGTGCTGGCGATCGCCGTGGCGACCGCCCTGTACGCACTGCTCGTCCACCGCCGGGTCGCCGCCCCGATCGCCGCGCTCGCGGCGGCTCCGCTGCTGCTCGACGCGTACCAGATCGTCATCGAGCACTTCGTGATGGCCGAGACGTTGTTCGCGGTCGCCCTCGTGGCCGCCATGGTCGCGCTGATGTGGTCCCGACGTCCCTCGGTGTGGGCGCTGGCGCTCGCCGGCCTGCTGCTGGGCGCCTCCGGGCTGGTACGCACGATCGGTGTCGCCATCGGCCTGCTGGCGTTCGGCTACGTCGTGCTGCGGCGGCTCGGCTGGCTTCGGATCTCGGTGTTCGGCGTCTTCCTCGCCGCGCCGCTGATCGCCTACGCGAGCTGGTTCAACTCCGCGCACGGCAAGATCGGCCTGACCGGCGGCGACGCGGCCTGGCTGTACGGCAGGGTCGCGCCCATAGCCGACTGCGACCAGCTCGACCTGAAGCCCGAACAGCTCTCCCTGTGCTCACCGCATCCGGTCGGGGAACGTCCCGATCCGAGCTACTACGTGTGGGATCGCAACAGCCCCGCCAACAACCTCGACGTCTCCGCCGACGAACGCGACGCGCTGCTCAGGGACTTCGCCTGGCAGGTCATCACCAGGCAGCCGGCCGACTACCTGCGCACCGTCGGCACGGACCTCGGGCACTTCTTCAAGCCGGGACGTCCTGTCGGCCCCCAGGACTGGCCAGACGCCACGTGGCGGTTCCCGACCAGCGACGAGCCCCGCTACCTGCACAACAGCGAGCCGCTGCTCGGGCTGCAGGGCGACGACCACCCCACGCGGACGATCACCGAGCCCTGGGCCGGTCTCCTGCGCTCGTACCAGACACGGGGCTTCACTCCCGGGCCGGCGCTCGCCGTGACCGCCGGGCTGGGGCTGCTGGCCTGCCTCGCGGCACTGCCCCGCATCGTGCCGGCGGGCCTGCGCGGCGGTGACGGACGCACCCGCTGGCATGAGCTGACCGCCGAGCGCCGGCGCATCGGCGTGGACTGTCTGTTCCTGATCGGCGCCGGGGCGGCAGTGATCGTCGTACCGGCCGCCACCGTCTGCTTCGACTACCGGTACATGCTGCCGCTGCTGTTCCTGCTGCCCCCGGCGGCGGCGCTGGCGACGCGGCAGGGCCACCTGCTGGTGGTCGCCTGGCGGGAACGACGCGACGCCGCCGAGACCTCCTGGCGTTTCGCATCGGGAACCGGCGACGCCGACGCGCACAGCCCGTTCGAGCTCCTCGAGCCGGTGAGCGCGACGGGGCCCCTGCCCCCGGTGGACGTCGACCTGCCGACGCTTCCCGGCGAGATCGTGGGCGGCGGCGAGACGCCCGGCGGTCATGCCGGGGACCGGCCCCGAGGCAGCACAGACGCCAGCAGCACAGACGCCAGCTCGGCTGGCACCGGAACAACCACCGGCGGCAGCGGCACCACTGACAGCGGCGGTGGCAGCGAACCAACCGACGGCGCGCCCAGACCCTCCGCCGGGGGTGCTCCCCTACCGAAACGGCCTCCCGGTGCCACTTTCGAGACACGTGAGAGGCGACGGCGGCCACCCGTGAGCCTCGGCCCCGACGCCCGGATGCCGACCCCCGGCACATCGCCAGCCGCCAGCAGCGGGCGCACTGCCAGCACCGGCGCGGGCGCCGGGCGGACCACTCCTGGCGGACGGACGGGCAGCCCGGCGGCGACCGGCGGCGAAAGCCAGGAGAACCGGCCCTCGCGGGGCAACCCGAGCGAAGCGCAAGGAGCCGACTGGGACCCGCCGACCATGCCGCCCGGGCGCACCGGTTCCGGCGAGCCGACGACTGGCTGACCGACCGCCGGCCGGAGCCTCAGTGCCACTCGAGCAGGCGTGGGCCCTCGATCCGGGGGCAGGCGTCCACAACCACGTCCAACCCGGCATCGCGTGCCCGCGACTGCGCGTCCTCGTCGCGGACGCCCAGCTGCGTCCACACCGCACCAGCGCCGATCTTCACCGCCTCGTCGATCACCGGGCCGGCGAGATCAGAGCGAACGAACAGATCCACGACATCCACTGCGAAGGGGATGTCACTCAACGTCGGATAGCCCTGCTCACCGTCGATGACCGGCGCCGACGGATGGACCGGGATCGTCCGCTTGCCCTGCTGGCGCAGGTAGGCGGCGACGCCGTAGGCCGCACGTGAGGTGTTCTCCGACAGGCCGACCACCGCCCAGACCTCGGTGTCGGCGAGGACCTTGCGGATGACCGCGTCCGAGTTCTGCGTCATGCAGGTTCCAACCCCCTGCCGCGTACGGACAATCCCGATCAACGGCAGTCCCGGCTCACCGCGGTGCGACCGCGGCGAGCACGACCTCGGCGGTCAGCTCCGCGACGCCGGCCACCCGCGCCGAGGCCAGCGCGAGGGCCGCGGCACCGGGTGGGAAGTGTTCGTTGGGGACCGCGACGACGGCGAGCCCGGCAGCGGCAGCGGCCCGCAGCCCGTTCTCAGAATCCTCCACTGCCACCGCGGCCCCGGCGGGCACCTCGAGCCGCCGAACGGCCTCCAGGTAGACGTCAGGCGCTGGCTTGCCGCGGGCGACCTCCTCGGACGAGACGGTCTCCCGGAAGTACCTGACGAGCCCGGAACGATCCAGCACCAGGTCGATGAGTGCACGCGGTGACGAGCTGGCGAGAGCGAGCGGCCACCGGTCCGCCAGCGCGCGCACCGCCGCGACCGCTCCGGGCAGCAGCGGCGGTGCGTCCCCGTAACGCGCGGCGACCCGACCCCGTACCTCGGCGGCGATCTCCGCCGGACTGTCACCGGCACCGAGCTCGGCCAGGTAGCCGGACCACTCGGCGGTCGACATGCCCATCATCATCGCGGTGCTGTCCGCGGCCCACCGGCCGCCGCGCTCGGCCACGAACGCCCGGCGCACCTCGTCCCACACCTGCTCGGAGTCGATCAGAACGCCATCGAGATCGAAGATCACAGCCTGGACGGGGCCGGGTGTGGGAACGCCGGAGAAAGCCACCGGCCCATCCTCGCCCACACCCGCGCAGGACGGAACCGGGCACCACGAACACTGGATGGTGCTCACATGAGCCGAGCCTGGCGCCGCGCAAGCGGGCGGAAGGCTACGATCAAGCGGTGCACAATGCGCGCCGCGGTCCGGCGCCGGCCTCGGGCCTGCGGTCCGCTCCGCCGGTGTCCTCCTGGTCCTCCTGCCGCCCGACCAGTGGTCCCCGCCGATGAGCGACAACAAGCATGAGGTGACGCTTTCCAGCTCGGCGGAACGAGATCTGGCGAAACTGCCCGAGCTGCTGGGCGCCGAGGTGCGCCGGTTCCTCGAAGGCCCGCTGCGCAACGATCCGCGCAAGGCCGGCACACCGCTCGTCGGCGAGCAGCAGGTCGGGATGTTCGAGACGTCCGCGCGAAGCTGGCGGATGCTCTACCGGGTCGACGCCAACACCAGAACCGTGCGGGTCATGGTGGTCGGCCGCCGCCAGAGCCCCTCCCGCCTGCCCTTCCGAGGAGGCGGCCTCCCGAGCCGGTGACGGTTCACCCGGCGACCGCTCGGGCCGGCGTGTCGCCCGGCGGAGAGTAGTTCAGGGCGGCTATGCGGTTCAGGGCATTGCCGGAGCCGCCTGCGGTCGCCCGCCCGCCTGGGCCATCGCCGCGGCCAGCCGTGCACGGTGCTTCTCTGCATAGGCCGCGCGGTCGTTCAGGCGCGGGAACTCCTCGGCCGGAACCGGTACACCGAGAAACTCACACAGCGGACCCCAGCCTTCCGCGACGTCGAAGACAAGGAGCCGGTCGGCCGGAATCTCCCGCCGTACCGCCTCGCCGTGTTCGGCGAAAATCCGAAGCGCGTGGTCCCGGTCCGCGAATCTGCCCTTGAACACACCGTCCCAGACGATCAGATTCATCATCGTCATCACGCGCATCGCCTCCGGGTTCACCGCCACACCGCTGGGCGGAGCCGAACCGGCGGCCTTGAACAGTGTGTTGGCGACACTGTCGTACCACTTCTCGGGATCGCGTACCGTGAGAATCACCCGGGATGACGAGTAGTGAGCGGCGAGCTGCCGCCAAAAGAATGCGCCGGGCCAGTCGACGGTCGACCGATATCCACGGAACAGCGCATCCCAGTCAGCAGTACCCCTCTGGGCCGCGTCGATCCAGTCCGGCACGGTCTCCCGATGCGAGAGCACCTCGTCCATGTGATGACAGGGTCCGCAGCCGAGACGTTCGAGGGCGGCCTGTAGTGAGAGCGTTCCGGTCCGACCAAAGCCCACACCAAGGACATCGATCAAGATTTCCTCCTTCGTAGACCCCCCGCGCAACAGTAGCGAACAATCAGAGGAAAGGTCCAACAACCCGAAAGAAAGGAGGGAGGCTTCCTTTTTGAAGCCATTCAATTACCCGAATTTCGAGCGACAATCCGGAAATTCGAACAACCGGAGAGAATTGACACAAAAACACGCCTCGACGCGCGCCGGAGTGTCAGCAGAAATCGACATCACGACAACGACAAGAATGCGATGAAAGCCCGATAAAAGCGCCTGGGGCCAAGCACCTGGGGCCGAGATCGGCCTGTTGCGGCCAGTCGGGCCCAAGAACAGGAAGTGGCGCTGCGACGCGTCGCGGGACTACCGGGTCGTTCCGGCCGCGGGCCCACGCGGATTGCCTCGAGCCCGCGCGAATCGCGAGGTCAGGTAACGACAAGGCCGATCCGCACCGCCGTCGAACCCGTCATCTTCCATCCGCAGCGGGGGACACACCCGGCCTGACCAGGTCGCGGCACGTCATCCGGCGAAACCGTCCGGGTATCACACTCCGGGTATCACACAAAGGGCATCTCCCGATCACCATCGACATCCGTACGCCTATGATGTCAGAGATCATGGTCGCCGATGTTGCTTTTCAGCAATCAACAACCGGCCAGAGCCCCGTACCGCCCCGGTCAAAATATGCCACCGGACCTGGCTGCCCCGGACGGCCCAGCCCGTGGAGCGCACACTCCATGCACTCGACCGCCGGCACGCGCGGATCCTCGGTGTAGCAGCGGCCAACGAGCACCGCCCCGCGGCTCCGGCCGGGCGCGGGAACTCGGCGTCGAGCGCGGGGCGGGTTCGAGCGGGAACCGTCAGGACACGTTCACGCCGAAGTCGAGGGCGATGCCTCGCAGGCCATTGGCATACCCCTGACCCACGGCCCGGAACTTCCACTCACTGCCGTAGCGGTACAGTTCCCCGAAGATCATCGCGGTCTCTGTCGACGCGTCCTCGGTGAGGTCGTAACGGGCGACCTCGGCGCCAGTCACCGCATCAGCGACCCGAATGAAGGCGTCACGGACCTGACCGAAGGTCTGCCGGCGCGTCTCGGCGTCATAGATGGAAACCGCGAACACGACCTTCGCCGCCTGTGCCGACAGGAGCCGCAGGTCGACGTTGATCTGTTCGTCATCCCCACCTCCCCCACCGACGAGGTTGTCGCCCAGATGTTGGACGGCACCGTCCGGGCTGACCAGGTTGTTGAAGAAGATGAAGTGGCCGTCCGACAGCACGTGCCCCGCGTCGCCCACCACCAACGCGGAGGCGTCGAGATCGTACGGAGCGCCCGTCGTCTGCCGGACCTGCCAACCAAGCCCAATGGTCACCGCCGTCAGGTTCGGCGCGACCTTGCTGAGCGAAACATTGGCGCCTTTGGATAGCGACACCGAGGTCATACCGAAAGCCTAGCCCTGTCTGGGCAGGTTACGCAGCCCACCCACCCGACTTCAATCACCGCAGCCGTACCACTACGCAGGGTGAAGGAAGCCCGTGACGGACCACACCGGCGCGCATCGAACCCAATCCGCCCAGGCTAGGCTGCCAGAAGTGGAGATCCGCCTGTTGCCGCCCGGGAAGGCTGACGTCGCAGCACCCACCATCGCGCTCCCCGCCCGCGATCTGCCCGCCCGCACGCTGTCAGGCCGGCTGCTGCCCGCCCGGCGACAGGCCGATCGGTGACAGCCGCGGCGGCGGGGTCGGCCGACAGCGGGATGATCCGGCGGCGGAAGGCACTCGCACTCACGCAGCCTCTCCACGACCTGGATGCCCGCAAGTCGTACCTGGACGGCGGCGACTTCGACGTCTACGCGATGGCGGAGCTCGCCCTGCATGCCATCGACCTGGTCACGGTCGCGATGGACTTCGACCGCGGAGCGGACCACGAGCAGGTGCTGCGCAGACTCATCCCGCTCGTGGCCGCGCAGGCACCCGAGCGGGGGCGCGCCGAGCACGAGCGGGTGGCCCGTTGGGTCCTGAGCAATCTGATCAATGTCGGAAGCGTGGACCGCGGCTTTGACGTCATCTACGGCACGTACCGGGCAGACGGTCGGTATGTGCGTCGCCGGTTCGACTTCAAGCTGTTGGTCGAGCTGACCGACGGCGAGGGTGAGGTGTACCTGCGCGCCACCGACGAGGCGGTCACCGTTCTCATCGGGGCGCTGGACACGGATGTGACCTCGGCGCAGATCGCCGCGGAGGTCACGCTGGACAACCTCATCCGGCGGGGCCGGCTGGCGGATGCCCGAGCGGCCGCGGAGGCGGCGCGGTACCGCACCGTCCAGTACGCCGAGCAGCTTCGCCGGCAGCTCGACGCGACTCGGCGCAACGTGCTGGCGGTGGACTGGCTACGTGCGGTGCCGGCTCTGCTCGACGAGGCACTTGGCCACGTCGAGCAACGATATCGACACGAGAACGCCATCCTCACCCACATCCGGCGTTACCGCGACGCGGCCGACGACGCCGATCACAAACGGCAGGCCGCCGAGCTCGTCGCCATCGTGACCGACTGCGTGCGGCGCCACACCCAGCTTCAGGCGAGGCTGCTCGAGGCGGGCGCCGTGTTCCGCGCGGAGCAGGACCGCCAGCAGTTCGCGGACGTGCCCGCACGCGGCGGGATCGATCTCTACACACAGTTGCTCATGCCGGTGCTGACCCTGCCCGGGGCGACGGCTCTGACGCCGGCCGCGGTCTTCTTCCCCGGAGCGGTCGGCGTGCGCTCGCCGCGTGCGATGCGCCTCGCCGATCTGGTGGACGGACTCCTCACACCGCCGGTGGAACACGAGCCGCTCGGATCTCCGATCGTCGAGGCGGACCTTGTACCGATTCGGGAACCGGACAGGTTCGACGACGAGGCCTGGGCCCACGCCACCGCGGTCATGGAGATCGCGCCGGACGCTCCTCGACGCCTGTCGGACCTGCTGGAACAGGCGAGGCGCAGGGGCGGCCCGGACGCCGCGGACCTGGTGGCGCTGCTCGCCACCCATGCGCTGAGCCCACGGATCTCCGCCGCCGCACGGCAGGGCGACCCCCTGCTGACGGTTGCCTGCGACGACGGCACCGAACTCGATGATCCCTGGTTCGGCGGGGCGGACCTCCTCGTCGGCCGAGTCCTCATCTCCGCGCCGGACACCGTGGACGACGACGTTTCCACTCTCCCACCTGCCATGATCGGTACAGCACCTTGACCTTCATCGACGCGAGCCCCACCGGGCCCGGCACCGTCGCCGAAACGGACAGCAGGGCCGAGACGGACATCGAGACCGAGACGGACATCGAGACCGGGGCCGGCCTCGACACGTTCGTCGATCTCGACGCCGACGCCGACGTTGACACGTTCACGGACACCGCTGCCGTGACGGGCCACGACGCCATCACGGTCATGGACGACAGCGTTCTCGCCGGCGACGACACTGCTGGCCTCGGCTTCACCCCCGGTGGTCAGCCAGGCCAGGACACCCGCCGGCACCACGCGGACGCCTTCGAGGCGGGCCGGCTCATCGCCTACGGCCTGCGGCCGAAGCTGGTGCCCGCCCGCGATGGCAGGTACGCCGAGCTCGTCCGTCGTTACCTGCGGGAGCCGCAGTTCGCCGCGCTGACGCAGGCCACCGCGGCCGGCCTCGGGCTGGTCGTGCTCGACGTGGCCGAACGGGCCGGTTTCGTCGTCGGAGGTGCCGAGGACTCGGCGTTCACCGTCCGGATGGGCGACTACGCGCGCCGGGCAGGCGGGGAGCACCGGTCCGCCGAGCGGCTGCTGCACGCGATCGCACAGCTCGCGGTCGCCGCGCTCGCGTTCCCACGGCCGGCGGACCTGGTGGACGACTCCTACATCGGACGCGTCAGTGTCGACGGCGTGGACGCCTTCGTCCGTGAGGCCTGCCGGCTGCTGGAGCAGCGGACCGCCGGCGACCAGTGCGACGAAGTGGCGTCGCCCGGCGACGGACGCACGCTCGAGGCGGCGTGGCGCCTGTACTCCCGGCGCCCGGCTACCGGGACGACCCGGGACTCCCGGCGCCTGGCCGGGTCGACGTCCGGGATCGTCGCCCGGGCGATGAGCTTCCTGACCGAATCGGGATGCCTGGTGCCGGTCAGCGAGCAGGCGGGCGGCACCTACCGGACGACGGCTCGCTACCAGATCCAGGTACGGGAGCTCGCCGCCGACGCCGCGCTGGAGGAGCTGCTCGGCCTCGGGGTGGTGACGGTCGCGGACGGCGGCGGCGGGGTACGAGTTCTCTCCGCCGCGCCTGTGCTGCCCGGCTATGACACGCCGGGCGCCGCGGCGGAGGACCCCGCGGGCCAGGTTCCGGACAGCCCGGCACCAGACAGCCAGAGCCAGGTAGTGGGCAGCCAGGTGGCGGGTTCGGGCCCGGAGGTGGGCGATGTTTGAGCTTTCCAAGGTTCGGCTCCATGCGATCGGACCGCCCGGTGCGCGGTTCGGCGACGTCCTGCTCGACTTCTCCGGGGTCGGCGCGCCGGTCGCCGGCCACCGTCAGGATGGGCTCTTCGGCACCGATGTGGTCCATGGTGCGGCGGACAGTGACAGTCAGGACACAGCTCCTCCGGAGGTCGACCTGCCGGGCGCGGTGGCCGGCAACGCCGTTCCCGGGACCACCACGGCCGCAGTGCCCCCCGCCACCCCGCACGAGGTGACGACGGCGGCGATGCTCCCGTTGCCGGCACCGGTGACGGCGGTGGTGCCGGCACAGCCGTCGCCAGCGGTGCCGACACAGCCGCTGCGGCCGTCTCCGGCCTCCGTGCTGTTCCTGGAGAACGGCGGCGGCAAGAGCGTCCTGATGAAGTTGATCTTCTCGGTCGTGTTGCCCGGACGTCGCCAGGTCGTGGGCACGTCCAACGGGCGGGTCCTCGACAACTTCGTCCTGCCGCGCGACTGCGGGCATGTGGTCTGCGAGTGGCAACATGCAGTCACCGGCGAACGGGTGGTCACCGGCAAGGTCAGCGAATGGCGGGGCCGGACCACCACGGACCCGTCCCGCCTGGCCGAGGCCTGGTACTCCTTCCGCCCCCGCCCGGGTCTGGACATCACCAACCTGCCCTTCGTCCAGGACGGACGGCAGGTCACGTTCGCCGGCTTCCGTTCCCGGCTCGCCGAGGCCGGCGCGGCCGACCAGCAGCTCGATCTCGGCTGGGAGACCAACCAGGGCGCCTGGAGCGAACGGCTCGACGCGCTGGGCCTGGACCCCGAGCTCTTCCGTTACCAGCGGGCGATGAACGCCGGCGAGGGTGAGGCCGCGGAGGCCTTCGCGTTCAACAGTGACGAGCAGTTCGTCGACTTCCTTCTGCGGGCCGTCACACCGCCGGAGGATCCGGCCGGCGTCGCCGACGTCGTCGAGGGCTACGCGGCGAAGCTCGCCGAACGGGCCGCGCTGGAGGCGGAGCGCGAGTTCGTCGCCGGTGCGCTGGAACGGCTCACCCCACTGGTGCAGACCGTCCAGGCTCGCGCCGGTGCGGCGGGCCGGCTGCGGGAGCTGCACGGGACGGTCCGGGAGGCGGCCGCCGCGGTCGACGCGAGGATCGCTCTCGCCGATTCCGGCACGTCGGCGCTGGACGAACGCGGCCGACGTGTGCGCACCGCGGTCGAGGAGGCCGAACGCGCCCGGGCGCGGGCGACGGGTGGCGAGCTGGCCGCACGCCTGCGGGTGGCCGAGCTGCGGCTCGCCGAGGCGGAGGCGACCCGCGACGAGCTCGTCGGACGCCACGGTGACGCCGTGGAGGAGCTCGAGGCGTGGCGGGCGGCCGAGGACGTCCTGCGGCTCACCGCCGCCGACGACGAGACCGAGCGGCTCACCCGGCTGGTGGCGGACGCCGAGTCACGGTCCGCCCCCGCTCTCACCGAACGCAACGCCGCCGCCCGCGCGTTCGTCGTCGGTCTGGCCCGCCTCGCGGCCGCGTCTCGGGCGGAGGAGACCCGGGCGCGGGCGGGTGCCGCGGCGCACAACCTGGCGGCCGAGTCGTCCGCGGTCGCGGACCGTGCCGCCGCGGACGCGGCTGCCACGACCCGGGCGGGTGCCGCCGGGCTGCGGGAGCGACGTGAGCGCGCTGACCGGCTGCAGGCCGAGGCCGTCCGCGACGGGCTGCTGGACCAGCCCGGGCGTGAGCCCCGCCAGGTGGCGGCCGAGGCCGCGAGGCTGGCGGACGACGCCCGGGCCGCCGTCCGGGACGCACTGGCCACTGCGGCCCGTTCCGCCGACCATCGGCAGGCACAGGACGCCCAGCGCGACGCCGAGCGCGGCCTGGACCACGCGAACGCCGAGCTCGCCCGGCTGGCCTCCGACCTGGACGCGACGCTCGGAGCCGCCGGCGCGCTGACCGCGGACGGCCGGATCGCCGCTCTGCTCGGGCTCGACGCGGGCCACCCGTCCCAGCCCGGCTCCGGCTCCGGCGCCGGAGCCGGAGCCGGAGCCGGCGCCGCGGAACCGGTTGATCTCGACGTCGACGCCGAGGTCGCGCTGGACGCCCTGGCCGCCGCGGTGCTGACGGCCGAGGAGCGCCAGCTCGCGCTGTCCGTCGACACCGAGGCGGACCAGCGTGTCCTGCGCGCGCTGGGCGACGGTGACCTGCGCCCGGCCCGGGCCGCCGTCGGCGAGGTCGTCGCCGAGCTCGAACGCGCCGGCATCCCGGCCACCGCCGGCTGGCACCACCTGGCGAACAAGGTCGACGAGGGCTCCCGTGAGCAGGTGCTGCGGGCCCGTCCCGACCTTGTCGACGGTGTCGTCATCCAGGCTGGCTGGGACGTCGACACCGCACGGGCGGTCCTGGACCGGGCACGGATCCGGCCCGACTGCGCGATCGTCGTCGGTCCCGCGCGGCTGCTCGAGCCAACACCGCTCGAGCCCACCGCGCCCGGCCTTGAGAGCACCGTCGGCGCCGACGGCACCTTCCTCGTCCCGCCCAATCCGGCGTTGTACGACAGCGCCGCCGCCGCGGCCGAACGCGCGTCGATCCGCCGCCGGCACGACGAACGGTGCGCCGAGGCCGCCGAGCTGAGCGCCCGCGCGCGCGGCGACCGCGACCTCGCCGCGGCTGTCGCCGGCTGGCGCCGGACGAACCCCCCGGGCCGGATTCCGGGCCTGCGCGCCGCCGTGAGCGACGCCGCGGGCACCGTGGACATCGCCGCCCGGGCGCTGGCCGACGCGCAGGAGCGGGTCGCCGCGGCCGCCCGGGCCGCGGAGCGCGCGGTGGCGGAGGTCGAACGCCTGCGGGTCGTCGAGCAGGAGTGCTCCGCGCGGGCCACCGCGCTGGACCAGCTGGTCCACGTGATCGATGAGGCAGCCGGCCTGACGGACGAGATCGCCCGTCTGGAGGCGACGGCCGCCGAGATGTCGGCCGAGGCGGAACAGCATCGGGCCAGCTGCGCCGCCTCCCGCCTGGCGGCGCAGGAAGCCCTGCGCCGGGCCGACGACGCCGCCCGCAACACCCAGGCCGCGCTGACCGAGTCCGCGTCGGTGGTCGGCGCGGGTGACCTTGTGCTCGACGACATCGCGGTGGATGACAGCGCGGTGGACGACAGCCACGGCGACCTCGGCACCGACAGCGACTGCGGCACCGACGGCGCCACCGACAGCGACGGCGGTGGCGGTGGCGGGCCGGTGTCGCCCGGCGCTCCGCCGGTGCAGGTACCCGTGCTGCGGGCGGCGTACGAGGCCGCCGAACGCGCCTACGCGCAGGTGGAGGTCGGCGCGGACCTACGCGGCGAGCTCGATCGCGCGTGGCGGGCGCACGCGGCCGCACGCGCGGGCGTCGAAGGTCTGTCGGCCGCCATCCGGGCTCGTTGCGAGGTTCTGCTCGCCGGTCCCGACGGTGGGGACGCCACCGCGCGGGCCACGGCCCAGGCCGCCACCCGGCGCACGGCAGCCGAGCTCGGACGGGCCCTCGACGCCACCCGCGAACGGCTCGGCGGTCTGCGCCAGGAGCTGCACCACACCGCGGCCAGGGTCGGTGCCGCTGGCGCGCACCCGATGCCGCCCGAGGACGGGCCCCAGTCCCTCGAGCAGGCGCTGCACTGGCAGCAGGCCCGCGCCGACGCCTGCCGGGAGGCCGACGCCGATGCCCAGACCGCTCAGGCGGCACTGGACGACCTGATCCGCGACACCGCGGATCATGAACGTGAGCGGGATGCTTTCGGGCTGGTCGCCGGGACGTTGTCCGACCTGCTCGCCGACGCCGAGTCGACCGGCACGATCGCGGACGGGGCCGTCAGCACGACGGCCGGCCCCGGCAACCCAGCCGACCGTTTCAACCACACCGGGACAGGCGACCACACCGGACCAGGCCGCCTGGTCGGAACAGACGGCCAGGCCGGGGCGACGATCGCGCCGTTCGACGGCGATGCCGCCGCGGCGGCGGCGATGACCCGCGAGCTGCGGGCGACCTGGCGGCAGGCGGTCGCGGCGCACGCCGAGGCGGCCGGCCGGGTTCGGGTGGCCGCGGACGCCGTCGCCTCCTGGGCCGCCGGCGGGCGGTTCGAGGCGGTGCGCACACCGGCCCGCAGGCAGATGGTGCGGGCCGGCCGGGACGCGGTGGCGGCGAACGCCGAGGGCTGGGCCGCCGCGTTGGCTCCCCGGCTGCGCAGCCTTGACGACGACCTCGCGCACATCGGACGCAACCGGGCCGCGATCGTCGCGCGGCTGGAGGGAATGGTCCGGGCTTCCCTCGGCACCCTGCGCTCCGCCCAGCGGCTGTCCCGGCTGCCCGATCAGCTCGGCGACTGGTCCGGGCAGGAGTTCCTGCGCATCACCTTCGCCGAACCCGATCCGGTCGCGCTCACCGAGGCGCTCGGCGAGGTCGTGGATGCCGCCGCGAGCGGCGCGGCCACCAACACTGGCACTGGCACCGGCGGTTCGGCTGCCAGGACGAGCGCCCCGCCCCGAACGCCCGGCGCCGGCGGGCCGCTGCCGGCCGGGGTCCGCCGGGACGGCATGACGCTGCTGGTGCGCGGTGTGCGGGCCGCGCTCCCCGGCGGGGTCCGGGTGGAGATCCTCAAGCCGGACGCGGTGCTGCGCACCGAGCGCGTCCGGATCTCCCAGCTCGGCGACGTCTTCTCCGGCGGCCAGCAGCTGACCGCGGCGATCATCCTCTACTGCACGATGGCCGCCCTGCGCGCGAACGACCGCGGCCGGCTGCGGGCCCGGCACGCCGGCGTGCTGTTCCTCGACAATCCGATCGGGCGGGCCAGCGCGAGCTACCTGCTGGACCTGCAGCTGGCGGTGGCGGACCGGCTCGGCGTCCAGCTGATCTACACCACGGGCCTGTTCGACACCACGGCGCTGAGTGCGTTCCGGCTGGTCATCCGGCTGCGCAACGATGCCGACCTGCGGGCCGGCATGAAGTACCTGCGGGTGCAGGAACGGCTGCTCGCGGGGCTCGTGCCGCCGCGGATCGCTGGCGGGACCGACGCCGCCGGAATGATCAGCGCCGCCAGGGTCTTCCGCAGGAACCTACCCGGCTCACCCCCCGCCCCCGCCGGAGCCGGAGCCGGAGCCGGAGCCGCCGGAGTCAACTGAACACGAACGCGCCGCTACCCGCCGGAGCAGGCGCGTACCTCGACCGATCCGGTGACCTCGGACCGCCGCCCGTCGAGGTCCGTCGCCACGACGGTGTAGCTCATCGTCCCCGCCGTCGGCACCGGCCCGATCGGGCCGGACCAGGTCGAACGGTCGTCGGTGGCGGTGACGAGCCCCAGGGCGTTGGTCGACGCGGTGCCGTCCGGTGCGCGGGTTCGGACCTCGACGCCGAAGACACCGGTCGGGTCGACGACCGTGGCGCTCACGATCGCCTGGGTGCTGCCCCGGTCCGCGGGGCAGTTCGCCGTGACGATCTCGGCCGGGGCAAGCGAGGCGCGCAGCTCCGGGGCGCCGGACACGTTCGCGGTGACGTGCAGTTTCCCGCCGCCGGAACCGTCGACCGCGGCCACCGGGACGAAGACGTCGACCGGGCCCGGCGGTGCGGTCGCCCGGTTCAGGGTGATCACGAGCGGCACCCGGGCGCCCGGGTCGACCACGCCCTCGTGGGGAACGGCGCTCAGCCAGGCGGGCGTGGCGCCCACGCTCACCCGGGCGGGGGCCGTCCCGACGCCGATCAGCTCGACGCTGATCGTCGACTCCACGTCACCGAACGCGACATCGCTGCTGCTCAGCCCCAGCACCGGGCCGGCGGGACGACTGGCGGGTGTGGTGGATGCCCCCGCACGCGGCGTCGCCGCCGGACGGGATGTGGCCGGCGTGGTTCCCGCCCGCGGCGGGGAGCCCGCGTCCGTCGCCCGGGCATCCGCCCCCACGGCGCCGGCCGCCCCGGCGGCGCCGGATGGCCCGGTCGACCCCACGGCACCGGCGGACGGCCCGACGGTTGAGCCGGGCGAGGTCTGGCCGGGCGGGTCGGGGGTGGGCTCGCCGGGTGCCGGCGTGACCATCGTCGTGGCCGAGCCCGCAGGCTCCGCCGTCGGCGACGGCCGGCCGGGGCCGAGGCCGTGCACCAGGATGAGGCCCGACACCACCACCACGGCCGTGACGACGGCGGCGATGATCCGCCCCCAGCGGATCGGCAGGATCCGGTTCGAGCGGCCCCAGGGCGATCGATGCCGCCCGACCGACTCGACCTCGGCCGCCCTCCGTTGTCTCATTGAGTCGAAGCGTAGGCCCGAAAGTGGACCCGGAGGCCGAATTCACTCGTTTCCGTGACGTAGTCCCCACCAAACCCACCAGACCAGGGTCTGGGTCACCAACGCGAACCCGAACAGCAGGTCCTCGATCGGCGCGAACACGAGCCGCGGCCCGGCGATGGCGTCCGGGTCGTACCGGACGATGTCGAAGCCGGTCAGGATGCCGTTCGTGATGAGCTGGAAGAAGACGATGATCGCGTAGGCGGTCCAGAACAGCTTGCGGGTGACCAGCCTGGTCCGCAGGATCCACAGGTCGAGCACCAGGGTCGCCACGACCCCGACGACGGCCAGCGCGGTGTAGCTCACCGCCGGCCCCGAGGATGCCTGCCCCGGGGGCGCCCGGCGGGCCCGGGACCGCGCCCGTCGCCCTCGTCACCGGCCTGCCACCGGGTCACGGCCCGCACCGCCTCCAGCGCGAGCACCGCGCACACCGGCACGACGACGAAGAACAGCACCTCGTCGAGGGGAAGGCCACCGGGCAGGACGATGCCGGTGGTTCGGCGCGGGTCGAAGTCCCAGTGGCCGCGGGCGATCGCGTACAGATCCCAGCCGACGAACACGACCAGCACCGGCGCGATCGCCAGCGCGAGGCGCCGTGGCCGGGCGTACACCCTGGTCCGCAGCAGGAGCTCCAGCGGCGCCGTCGCGACCAGGCAGCCCAGCAGCACCGCCAGATAGCTCAGATGAGCCACGGTCGCACCCGCCCCGACAGGTGATCAGGCCTCGCGCAGCCGGCCCGCGAGCGCGGCCGCGGCCGCCCCCGGATCGGCTGCCTGGGTGATGCCCCGCACCACCACGACGCGGCGCGCACCCGTCTCCAGAATGGCGTCCAGGGTGTGCGGGGCCACTCCCCCGGTGACGAACCACGGCTTCGCGCCCGGTTCGAACGGCGGCGCGTGCCGGGCCGCGAGCCGGGGCAGCTCCAGCCCGACCGGAGCCCGGCCCTCCTTCGTCGGGGTCGCGTGCACCGGCCCGACACACACGTAGTCGACGTCCGGGTCGGCCAGCGCGGTGAGGAACTGGTCGGGGTCATGCGTGGACTGCCCGATCAGCACGTCCGGCCCGAGCAGGTCACGGGCCAGCCGCGGCGGGATGTCGTCCTGGCCGACGTGCAGGATGTCAACCCCGGCGAAGCGGGCGACGTCCGCCCGGTCGTTCGCGCTGACCAGCGCACCGGACGGCACGGCCGCCGCCGCCATCGCGGCCAGCCCCGCCAGCTCGTCGCGCCACTCCAGCCCCTTCTCCCGAAGCTGGATGAGGTCCACACCCGGCACCCGGCCGTCACCCAGCACCTTCTCGTAGAAGGCGGTGTCGGTCTGGTGACGGGGCGTGCACAGGTACAGCCGGGCGTCGAGCAGCCGGGCGAGCCGGCGGGCACGCGGCGCCGAGGCCGACACGGGGACGTTCTCCGACAGTGGCACCGGCTCAGCCTCCCGCGACAGCACGAACGATCTCCAGGACGTCGCCGTCGGCCAGGTGCGCCGCGGCCGTCTCCGAAGGCGTCAGCGCCTCTCCGCGCAGCTCGACGACGACCGAGCCCGGCCGCAGGCCCAGCTGGACGAGCAGGTCCGCCACGGCGAGCCCGACCGGCACCTCCCTCGCCTCCCCGTTGACCACGATCCGCGCCTGGGCGCCGGTAGGACGATCAGCCATACCGACGACCCTACGGGAGCGGACGCCGCGCTCCGGCGGTTCACCGACAGCGCAAGCAGGCCGACCCGGGCCCGAGCGCTGGCTCGGACCCGGGTCGGAAGGTTGGTGGGTGGAGGAACACGCGCTCGGGAGAGCAGGCGGTCAGAAGCCCAGCGCCTGAGCGCGCCGCCGCACCTCCTTGCCCCGGTTCTCGACCATGGCGCTGATCGGGGTGCCGGGCAGGCTCGGATCCTCGCGGAACAGCCAGTCCAGCGCCTCGTCGTCGCTGTAGCCGGCGTCGGAGAGCACGGTGAGCAGGCCGGGCAGGCCCTTGAGCACCGCGCCGTCCTGAACGAACAGGGCGGGCACCTTCAGGACACCGTCCAACCGCTTGGCGAGCAGGGTGCGGTCGCGGACCATCTGGCGCACCCGCGTGACGGGCACGGAGAGTGCGTCAGCCACGTCGGGCAAGGTCAGCCAATCCATGGTCAAGAGTAAACACCCTGGAAGGGTCAAGTCAGGTCGGTGATACCTGGGTGCCGCCGGACGCCGCCGACCTGCGTGCCGCCTCCAGGAGCGACACCAGCACCCGGGCCCGCTGCGCGCTGCCGTGCGCCAGCGGCCAGCCGGAGACCAGGTGGTCGGCGAAATCGCGGTGGAAGAGCGCGGGGTCGGGGGCGTCGACGGGCAGCGTGACCCGCCGCCCGTCATGGCCGACGAGGACCGGTGAGCCCTTCGGCCGCGCGACCAGCGAGCCGGTCGTGCCGACCAGCTGGGTGCCGGGGCGCAGACCCGCGGCGACGTCCGAGATCGTCACCTGCGCCTCGCAGCCACCCGCGAACCGCACCAGGATCCGGACATGGTCAGCGTTGGTCACGTGGTGCCAGACCCGCTTGTGCGCCGAGGCGCTGACCCATTCGACCTGGTCGTCGACAAGGTCGAGGACGCGCTCCAGCGGCGCGGCGCCACGGTCGAAGATCAGGCCGCCGCTGATCCGCTCGTCGTCGTGCCAGCTTCCGGTGGGCCGCCGCAGCCCACCGGAGAAGATCTCGATCCACAGCAGCCCGCCGAGGTCACCGCGCCGGACCGCCGCGCGCATCGCCCGGTGCGCCGGGTCGTTGAGGCCTTCGGGATAGCCGGCGAACACGCGGGACCGGCTGGTGGCGAGCGTGGTGAGCTCGTCCAGATCCTGGGTGCTCAGGCAGACCGGCGGGTGCACGAGCACCTGCTTGCCGGCCTCCAGCGCGCGCCGGGCCCACTCGACGTGGGTGTGGGTCGGGGTGGCGACGATCACCAGCCCGAGCTCCGGGTCGTTGACCAGGTCGTCCGGGTCGTCGACCCGCCGGGCGAACCGGTCGACGTCCTGGCCGGGGCCCGGAGACATCCCGCCGTCGCACAGCGCGGCCAGCGTCAGGCCGTCGACCGCGTCCAGGGCGGCGGTGTGCACCCCGAAGACATCCGGGGCGCCGATGAGCCCGGCCCTGACCGGCGCACCGTCGCGGACGCCGAGCGCGTGCCGCAGCCATCGCCCGACGAGCCGGTGGTAGCGGGGGTCGGCCAGCACCTGCGCGGAGGTGCCCAGCGTGAAGACGCCGAGGCCGCTCGCGGGACGCCAGGTGCAGATCGGCTGGTCGCTCATCTCGTGGCGGACGGTGAGCAGCCGTTCGACGTCCTCGGCGACCTTCTCGGGGACGATCCACGAGTCGCGCGGCGTGAAGGAGCCCAGCCGGGCGGCGACGGTCGCACCGTCCGGACCGGGGGCAAGCCGCAGCTCGTACGCGGGGGTCACCCGGCCGGGCGTGAGACCGGACGCCTCGATGAGCGGGCTGTCCGGGGCCAGTGACCGGACCGTCGGCCCAGCCAGCAGCACCGGCACGGACTGCCGCGCGCGGTCGAGCAGGTCCTGTTCGACGTGATCCAGCGGCCGGTCGATCAGCACGAGCAGAGCATCGGCCGAACGCGCGGACGTGGGACCAAGACCGACCGCGCGAAGATGATCACCGAGCGCATTCACGCCAGGGAGGTTCGAAACCAGGTGAATGCTTGGCACGCCGGCACTTTAGTAGAAACTGCCCGGACGAGCACAGTGTGTGCATGTGGTACGCCCGGGCACTCACCGCACCGTCCGGGCACACATCGCATCCATGCACACACTGCCCCGCAGCCTCGCATGCCGGGCCCACGGCCGCGGGGCCCGGCAGCTACGCCGGGCCCTCCCGACAAGCCAAGCCCTGCGACTACACCGGCTGGGGGGCCAGCTCCTTCAGCGCGATGTCCAGGTCGCTGAACTTCGCGACGTCCGGCGCCGCGTCGGCCAGCAGCATCCGCCGGCCGGCGACCATGTCCAGCGGCCTGGCGACGGTGGCCAGGGCGACCAGGCGCCCGTCCGGCGCGAACCAGCCGGCGGACCAGCCGGGAGCCTTCTTCGCCCCGGGAGGTGCGACCGCGGTCGGATCGCCGCGCAGCACCAGGGTGCTGTCCGGGCCGGGCAGACCGGCGAACTGGATCATGCGCCCGAACTGCTGCGACCAGAAGTACGGCACCGGGTTGTAGATGTCGTCCGGCGACTCCGAGCTCGGCTGGCCGCCGGCGAGCGTCCGCAGCAGGGTGGCGACGGCGACCCGGGGCGACTCCTGGGCGCACTCCCAGTGCTCGACCCGCATCCGGCGCTCGTAGCGGCGCGACCACCAGGCCGTGCAGTCACCGGCCCCGACGACCGACCCGGGCCGGTAGCCACCCGCACCGCCGGCGTCGGCGCCGGGTACGGCCGACATCCATTCGTCGACGACGACGCCGCGGTCGAGCTGCAACCCGGACGACTCCAGCCAGGAGACGTCCGGACGGACACCGACCCCGACGACCACGGCGTCGGCGGGCAGGAACTCACCGCCGGCGAGCTCCACACCGTCCGAACGGATCTGCGCGACGGCGGCGCCGAGACGCAGGTCGATGCCGGCGGCGGCGTACCAGGGCACGGTATGCCCGCCGACCACCGGCCCGAGGGCCAGCAGCGGGCTGGCACCGGCCTCGACGACGGTCACGGCCACCTCGTGCGCGGCCGCGTGCGTGGCGACCTCGGCCCCGATCCAGCCGGCACCGACGACCACCAGCCGCGCCCCCGGGCGCAGCGTCTCCCGCAGCGCCCGGGCGTCGTCGATGGTGCGCAGCACCCGCTGGTCAGCCGAGCCCGGCAGCCGCACCGGGGCCGCACCGGTCGCGAGGACCAGCCCGTCGAACTCGATCGGGCCGCCGTCGGTCTCCAGCACACCCGGGCGCAGGCCCGTCGCGTGCCGGCCCAGCAGCAGCTCGACACCGTCGAGGTCGAACGGCAGGGTCGTGTCATCCGTCCGGCCGGACAGCACCGCCTTGGACAGCGGCGGCCGGTCGTACGGCCTGTGCTCCTCGGCGCCGACCAGTGTGATCGCCCCGGAGAATCCCTGCTCGCGCAGCTCGACGACGGTTCGCCCGCCCGCGAGCCCGCCACCGACGACAACGATGCGGTCCATCAGCCCACCTGATCCATGCATCCTGAAGCTATTGGCGCCTTTTCCTGGCGTCGCGCGGTAGTCGTTTCGACCACAGCGGCGAGCGGCCCACACCACCGGGATATAGCATCGCCTGCCCGCCCTGCGTTCACCGGGACGCGTCCACCAGCGGGAAGGCGTCCTTCCAGACCGGCTCGTAACCGGCCGCCACCAGCATCGCCGCGATGTCCGCCGGGGAGCGCTCGTCGGAGATCGAGAACTGTTCCTGGGCGGTGCCGGGCCGGCCGTAGCCGCCGGGCTCGGTGGACGAACCGGCGCTCATCGTCGTGACCGCGATGCGGGCCAGCCCGTCGCGCAGCGCCGCCGGCTCCCTCGTCGACAACGAGATGGCGACATCCGGCTCGAACAGCCGCAGTGCCGCGTGTGCCTGGACGAACTGGGCGTCGGAGACCACCACGGTGGGCGGGAAACCACTGGCGCTCGGCTTGATCCTGGGCAGGGCCACCGAGACCTCCGTCCGCCAGAAGCGGCGGCTGAGGAACGAGGCGTGCGCGGCGAGCGCGAGGATGTCGGCCCGCCAGTCCGGTGCGAGCCCGAGCAGCACCCCCAGGCCCAGGCGCCGCACCCCGGCGCGGGCCGCCCGCTCGAACGAGGCCAGCCGGCGGTCGAAGTCGCGTTTCCACCCGGCGACGTGGACCTCGGCGTAGCGCGCCCGGTCGTAGGTCTCCTGATAGTGGATGGCGCCCTCCAGGCCGGCCGCGACCAGCCTGGTGTAGGTGTCGTCCGACCAGGTCTGGGTCTCGATGCTGATCGAGGGGACGAACGGGCGCAGCCGCTCGACGACGTCGACCAGGTAGTCGGCGGAGACCTCGATCCGGTGCTCGCCGGAGACCAGCAGGAGATGCCGGAAACCGAGGTCGACCAGCAGGCGCGCCTCGCCGACGGCCTCCTCCGGGGTCAGGGTGCGCCGAGCCACCTCCAGGCCCTTCGCGAAGCCGCAGTACGTGCAGGACGACAGGCAGGCGTTCGAAACGTAGAGCGGGGCGAACATCCGCACCGCCCGCCCGAAGCGCCGCAGTGTGGTCGCCTGCGCGAGCTGCGCGAGCTCCTCCAGACGACCGGTGGCGGCCGGCGACAGCAGCACGGCGAGATCGGCGAGGCCGAGGCGGCCGCCGGTGTCGCCGCGCGCGCCGCCACCCCGGCCGGCGGCGGCCGCCCGGCGCAGCACGGCGTCCACCTCGGCCGGGCCCGCCTCACGGGCGGACCGGGCCAGGCCCGGGATGTCCAGCGCGGCGAGCTCGTGGGCGAACAGGCCCGGCGGGCTGGCCATCAGGCGCCCCCGCCGACGCCGCTGCTCACGGTGCCGCTGCCGACCGTGCCACTGCTCACAGCGTCACTGCCGGCCGTGCCACCGGCGCCGCCGTCGGCGAGCGCGCCGAGGAAGCCGGTGAGCGGGGAGGACGCCGCGGCCGCGGTCGCGCTCCCCGGCCGCGCGCGACCGGCGAGATACCCCAGCCGGCCCGCGGTGGTCGCGAGCGCGAACGCGCGCGCCATCGTGACCGGATCGGCGCTGATCGCGATGGCGGTGTTGACCAGCACCGCGTCGGCACCGATCTCCATCGCCTCGGCGGCGTCGGACGGCGCGCCGAGGCCCGCGTCGACCACGACCGGGACGCCGGCGGTCTCGACGATCGCCTCGATCGCATCCCGGGTCCGCAGGCCGCGGTTGGAGCCGATCCAGCTGCCGAGCGGCATCACCGTGGCGCAGCCGGCCTCCTCGAGCCGGCGGGCGAGCACCGGGTCGGCCGAGCAGTACGGGAGCACCGTGAACCCGTCGGCGACCATCAGCTCCGCCGCGCGCAGCGTCTCGATCGGGTCGGGTGCGAGGGTACGCGGGTCCGGCGTGACCTCCAGCTTCACCAGCGCGGTGCCGGTCGCCGCGCGGCCCAGCCGGGCCAGCCGCAGCGCCTCGGCCGCGTCGACCGCCCCGGAGGTGTTCGGCAGCAGCGTCATCCCGGCCGGGACAAAGTCGAGCACGTCGCCCTCACCCGCCCGCGACAGGTCCACCCGGCGCAGCGCGATGGTGACGATGTCGGCGCCGGAGGCGACCAGGCTCGCCCGCATCAACTCGTGGCTGGCGAACTTGCCGGTGCCCACCAGGAGCCGGCTGGCGTAGGCGGTGCCGGCGATCCGGAGGGGGTCCTCCCCGAGGCCGGCCGCAGCGGCCACACCGGCCGTGCCGGCCCCACCGGCCGGACCTGCCTTGATGGCAGGACCTGTCGGCGTGATCTGTTGTGTCATCGAGCGATTCCTCCCCACGCGCGCATGACCGCGATCGGGTCTGCGGGTCGCCGACGGCATCCTGATCGGCCTCTCAGCCCGCGTCCGCGGGCTCCCCGGTCACGCCACAGTGTAAGCACCAGAAGTGGAGGTACCCAGCCAGTTCCCGCAGCTGGCGGCGGGGACGGTGCGGAAAGGGTGTGAGCCGCGCCGCGCCGGCCGAGGTGGGCCGCCCGCGCAGGCGCCGAGATTTCGCCCGGCCCAGAAGAAAATCCGCGACTGATCGTGCCACTCCGGCGCAGATTCGCCACTTTGTGACGAAAGTCCCGCCCGTTTGGGCGCCACTCCGACGGATTTGCGAAGTAAGACCACTGTCCGACGGTCGGAACGGCCGATCGTAAACTGTCCCCGTGGATGCCACGGTGACCGACCCTGTCATCGGTCGTCTTCTCGATGGGCGGTACACCGCCCAGGAGCGGCTTGCCGTCGGCGGGATGGCGACGGTGTACGTCGCGCACGACAACCGCCTCGACCGTTTCGTCGCGCTCAAGATCATGCACCCGAACCTCAGCCACGACCCCGAGTTCGTGGCCCGGTTCCACCGGGAGGCGAACGCGGTCGCCCGGCTCAGCACCCCACGCGTCGTGTCGATCCTCGACCAGGGGTCGGACCGGACCGCGGCCGGCGTCCTGCACTACCTGGTCATGGAGCTGGTGCGCGGGCGGTCGCTGCGCGAGTACCTGACCACCCGCGGGCGGCTGACCGTGCCCGAGGTCGTCGAGATCTTCGAGCCCGTCGCGGAGGCGCTCGCCGCCGCGCACGCCGCCGGGATCATCCACCGCGACATCAAGCCGGAGAACATCCTGCTCGGTGACGACGGCCAGGTGAAGGTCGCCGACTTCGGGCTCGCCCGGCCGGTGTCCCAGCCGACCCAGGCCGTGACCGGCGGCGTCGTCATGGGCACCGTCGGGTACCTGGCACCCGAGCAGGTCACCCACGGCACCGCCGGCATGCGCAGCGACGTCTACGCCGCCGGCGTCATGCTCTTCGAGATGATCACCGGCCAGCTCCCGCACAACGGCGAGACGCCGATGTCGGTGGCCTACCAGTCCGTCCACGGTGACGTGCCCGCGCCGTCCTCGGTGGTGTTCGACGTCCCCGCCGAGCTGGACGCGCTCACTCTGCGGGCCACCGCCCGCGACCCGAACCACCGGCCGGCCGACGGCGCCGCGCTGCTCGCCGAGCTGCGGGCGATCCTGCCCTACCTTCCCGCGCCCGGTGACGACGAGGAGTACCACTCCGGGTTCACCGGCCCGTTGCAGTCGCCTACCCCGCCGCGGGGCCCAGGAGCGGGGGCGTACCCGGGCGCCCAGCCGGCGCAGCCGCCTCGGCCACCGGTCGCGCCGACCAGCATGATCAGCACCGGCTCGGGCCAGGGCCGCCGCCGGCGGCCGCAGGAGGCCCGGTCGGGGCGGCTACCCGCCGGCCCCGCCGTCATCGCCGGTGTCGTGGTGGTCTGCCTGGTCCTCGGTGTGGTCCTGTTCCGCGCGCTGCTGGGCGGCACCAAGCCCGAGGTGCCGCTGCTGCTCGGGCTGACCAAGGCGGCGGCCGAGAAGAACCTGAACGAGGCCGGTATCAGGTTCAAATACGGCCAGACGCTCGCCAGCGACACGTACGCCGAGGGCCAGGTCGCCGAGCAGGACCCGGAGACCGGCGCCAAGATCAGCGACGACACCGTCGTGACGCTTCGGCTGAGCAGCGGCACACCGAAGGCCGTCGTTCCTGCTCTCGCCGGGAAGACCGCCGAACAGGCCCTGGTCGAGCTGACCCAGGCGAAGCTCACGGTCGGCGGGCGCAACGCGGAGGCCAACGACACCGTCCCCGAGGGCCAGGTCATCCGAACCGAGCCGCAGGCCGGCACGGCGGTCGAGCGGAACACGCCGGTGAACCTGGTCGTGAGCTCCGGGCCGTCGACGGCGGAGATCCCCGGCGACCTCGTCGGGCTGACCTACGACGAGGCCAAGGCGAAGCTGGACGCGCTGGGCCTCAGCCTCACCGTGAAGCAGTCGCTGATCACCGACGACAGCGTGGAGCCCGGCCAGGTCGCGCGCACGTCGCCGAACCCCGGCCAACGGGTGAACGCCGGCGCCACGGTGACCCTCTTCGTCGCCAAGGACTCCGACTCCGACTCCGACTCCGGTGGCGGCGACGGCAGCGGGGTCATGGTGACCGTGCCCAACGTCGTGGGCAAGTCCTGGTCGGACGCCGAACGCATCCTGAACCGCGTGGGGCTCAAGGCCACCCGGCAGGACTGGCTCCTCAACAAGGTGAAGTCCCAGAAGCCGAAGGCCGGTAGCAAACTCGAGCGAGGCAGCACGGTCCAGCTGCAGATGGAGTGGGGGCTCTGAGAGCCGGCGGCTGACCCGGCCCGGCTGGTCCGCCGGGCCGGGCGCCGCGCCGTCGGGAAACAGTCGGCGTCACGGCCTCCGCGACCCCGATCGGGTACATTCGATCTTCACTCGGGCCGTGAGCCGCGGTCCCGGAGTACCGGAGCCAGAACGCGGGGGGCGGCGTGGTGGCGAGTGGTGGGCCGCGCCGGCGAAGCGCGCGGGCAGACCGTGCCGCCGCGTTGCTCGACGGCGGGCGTCCCCCGCGCGACGAGTACGAACAGCAGCTTGCCCGAACCATCTCCACCCTGCGGGCCCTGCCCGTCCCGGCGATGTCACCCAGCACCCGCGCGGAGACCCGCGCCATGCTGCTCGCCCGCCTGAGCATCGCCGGTCTCACCGACGCCGCCGCCGGCCCGGCCGGGACGACCGGCCCGATCAGCGTGCCCGAGCCGGTCAGCGCGACCAGCCCAACCGGCGCGCCTGGCCCGGTCGACGCGGCGGCTGACGCGGCTGACGCGGCGGGTACGGCTGACACAGCGGGTACCGCCGGAACGGGGGGAACCGGCGCCGCACCGGCCCACCGGGCCACGATCGTCACCCGCCCCGACCGGGCACATCTGCGCAGAGCTGTCCGCTCGGCCCGTCCCGCGCTGGTCGGAGCGCTGGCGGCGTCCGTCGCGGCGGTCGGCGTCGCGGTGAGCTCCACCGACGCACTGCCCGGCGAGTTCCTGTACGGCGTGAAGCGCCATGTGGAGCAGCTCCAGGTCAGCCTCGCGGCCAGCCGGGTGGAACGGGCCAAGGCCCAGCTGGCGGTGGCCCGGACGAGGATGAACGAGCTCACCGCCGTCCTCGGTCAGGCCACCTCGGCCACCGGGGATGCCGCCGTGGACGCGGGCACCCACACCGGTTCGGGTCACGGCGACGCCGGGCGGCCCGGCTCCACCGGCGACCCGGTCGCAGCCGCGGAGCCTGACCCAAGGGCCCGTCCTGGTGCCGGCGAGGCGGGGCTCAGCCCGGCGCCCGGGGAGCAGTGGCCGGCCGGTGCGCCGGCGGCGCAGGCGCCGGCAGGTTCCCCCGCGGGCCGGCCAGGCGCCCACACCGGCGCTGCGGGCGCTGGCGGCGCACCGACGGCGGGCGGGCAGACCGCCGCCATGCCCCCGACGGCTCACGCGACGGCCGGGGGCGGGTCCGTCCGGGCGCGCGACCTCACCACGGCGGCTGCGCTGCTGCACGACTGGTGCACCGACGCGGCGGCCGGCAGCGAGGTCCTCATCGAGGAGATCCGTTCCGGGAACACCGACGCCTGGAAGACGCTCAACGAATTCAACACGGATCAGTCGACGCGCCTCGACGCGCTGCTGGGCGTGCTCGGGAGCAGCGCTGGTCCCGACGCGACCGAGGCGCGCCGCATCATCCGCGACGTCGGCTCGGTACTGACCTTCACCTCCGCACATTCCGGGGGGCCTTCGACACCGGTCGGCTCCGGGAGCGGATCCGCCCTCGGGCCGGGCACCGCCACCGCGGGCGACGGGAACAGCTCGGCGGGAACAGCGACGGCGAACCCCGGGCCAGCTCCCCGCCCCCCGCGGGCGAGCACGGTCGGGCCGCCCCAGTCGCAGGCCGCCACCCAGCCGGCACAGACCTCCCCGGAAGCGCCGGCGATCGACGCCGCGGCCAGCGGCATCGCTCCCAGCCTGCCGCTGCCGGCACCGCCGTCAAGCTCAGCCGCTGACGCCGGTGCCGACGCCCGTACCCGCGCCGACGCCGGTGCTGACGCCGGTGCCGGTGCCGGTGCCGCAGGAGCAGAAGCGTCGTCCGTATCGGAGCCGGCGGCGCAGCCGAGCACCGACCCGGTGACGCCGCAGAGCGCCACCGCCACCCCGCAGGCTTCCGCCGGCCTCGACGCGACGGCCTGGGCGGGAGCGCTGGAGACCGCCGGCCTCCTCGACGCCTCCAGGGACCTGGTGTCCTACGTCGGCGTCGGGTTCGGCGTCAGCTCCGACCCTGACGCGGGCTCCACGGCGGCTGCCGCCGACGGCACCGCGCAGGCGGCCTCGCCGCAGTCCGTCGCGTCCGACGGCGCCGCGGCCCGGGCGGGCGGCAACATGGCGGGCGACATCGTGGCAGGCAGCGCGGAACCGGCGCCCGCCACGGAACCGGTGCCCGCCACGGAGTCGGGGACCACCGTGCTCGGAGCTACGACCTCATCCGCCGACGCACCGGGCCAGACGCAGGCGACCCCCGCCGAATAGTCGTCGGCAGGGGTCGTCGTCGGCCGGCACCGCTGCGCGGGCCGGCGCCGCTCAGCGGTGGTGGCGGGCGTCCCGATCGGCGCGGGTCTGCTGGAGCATCTCCGCCACCAGGAAGGCCAGCTCAAGTGCCTGCCCGGTGTTCAGCCGCGGGTCACAGGCGGTCTCGTAGCGGCCACCGAGATCAGCCTCACCGATCTGCTCGGCACCGCCGAGGCACTCGGTCACGTTCTCCCCGGTCAGCTCGATGTGCAGCCCACCCGGGTGGGTGCCCAGGCCCCGGTGCACCTCGAAGAACCCGAAGACCTCGTCCAGGACGTCGTCGAAGTGCCGGGTCTTGACGCCGCTGACGTCCTGGGTGTTGCCGTGCATCGGGTCGCAGGACCACACCACGGGATGCCCGGCGGCGTTCACCTTGTCGATGATCGGGGGCAGCACGTCGCGGACGCGCTTGGCGCCCATCCGCGCGATCAGCGTGAGCCGCCCGGGGATGTGCTCCGGGTTGAGCCGCTCGGTGAGGGCCAGGACGTCGTCCGGCGAGGCGGTGGGGCCGACCTTGCAGCCGATCGGGTTGCCGACCCGGGACAGGAAGTCGACGTGCGCGCCGTCGAGGTCACGGGTGCGCTCGCCGATCCAGATCATGTGCGCCGACAGGTCGTAGACCTCGCCGGTCGACTCCTCCGTACGGGTCAGCGCGCGCTCGTACTCCATGAGGAGGCCCTCGTGGCTGGTGAAGATCTCCACGCCGGTCAGCGCCGCGGTCCGCTCGAGGTCGATCCCGCAGGCCGCCATGAACGCCAGCGCACGCTCGATGTCGACAGCCATCAGCTCGTACCGGCGGCCGGCGGCCGAGTCACGGACGAAGGCCTTGTTCCACTCGTGCACCTTGGACAGATCCGCGAAGCCGCCGGTCGCGAAGGCCCGGACCAGGTTCAGCGCGGCGGCACTCTGGTGGTAGGCGGCGACCATCCGCTTCGGGTCCGGGCGGCGGGCCTCCGGCGTCGCCGCGATGTCGTTCACCGCGTCGCCCCGGTAGGAGGGCAGCCCGGTCGACGACTCGATGTCCGCCGAACGCGGCTTGGCGTACTGTCCGGCGATACGCGCGACCTTCACCACCGGGGTGCTCGCGCCGTAGGTCAGCGCCACCGCCATCTGCAGCAGGGTCTTGACCTTGTCACGGATCTTGTTGGCCGTGTTGGCGGCGAACGTCTCCGCGCAGTCCCCGCCCTGGAGCAGGAAGGCCTCGCCGCGGGCGACCATCGCGAGCCGGTCGGTCAGCGAACGCACCTCAGGCGCCGTGACCAGCGGAGGCAGCCCTGACAGCTCGGCGAACGCCGCCGCAAGCTCGCCCTGGTCGGGCCAGGAGGGCTGCTGCCTGGCCGGAAGGGTCCGCCAGATGTCCAGGTCATTGCTCACGAGTCACCAGGGTACGGGTCTGTCGGCGAGAACTCCCGTGCTTTCGTCCGTCGCCCGCCGGACCGTCGCCCGTCAGACAGCCGAACCGTCCGGACCGCCTGCCAGGCCGGCGGTCCGGACGGTTCGGGTGGTCTGGGTGGATCGGGTGATTCGGCGCGGTACTGACGCCGGGGCGCTGGTGCGCTGGTGCGCTGTCAGCCGAAGAAGACCTCGGCCTCCTCGTACAGGTACTCAGGCACGGTCTTGAGCTCGCCGGTGGCCTCCGCGAGCGGCACCCGCTCCACCCTGGTCCCGTGCAGGGCGACCATCACGCCGAAGTCGCCGTCGTGCGCGGCGTCGACGGCGTGCAGCCCGAACCGGGTCGCCAGCCAGCGGTCGAAGGCGGTCGGCGTCCCGCCCCGCTGGACATGGCCGAGGACCGTCGCCCGGGTCTCGCGACCCGTCCGCCCTCTGATCTCGGTCTCCAGCAGCGCGGAGATCCCCTGCAGGCGCACATGGCCGAAGGCGTCCAGCTCACCCTCCTTCGCCATCATGGTCCCGGCGATCGGAGTAGCGCCCTCCGCCACCACGATGATCGGCGCGTAGCTGGTGGCGAACCGCTGTTCGACGAAGGCGCAGACCTTGTCGATGTCGAACGGCCGCTCCGGGATCAGGATGACGTTCGCCCCCGCGGCCATGCCGCTGTGCAGCGCGATCCAGCCGGCGTGCCGGCCCATGACCTCCACCACGAGGACACGGTGGTGGCTCTCGGCCGTCGTGTGCAGCCGGTCGATCGCCTCCGTGGCGATGTTCACCGCGGTGTCGAAACCGAACGTGTAGTCGGTGGCGGACAGGTCGTTGTCGATCGTCTTCGGTACCCCGATCACCGGGACGCCCTCCGCATGCAGACGCGCCGCGGCACCCAGGGTGTCCTCACCGCCGATGGCGATCAGGGCGTCGACGCCCGTGCGCCGCATCGTCTCCCGGACGCGGGCCGGACCGTCCGCCGAGGCGAACGGATTCGTCCGGCTGGAGCCCAGGATGGTGCCGCCGCGGGGCAGGATTCCGCGCACGGCGGCGATGTCCAGGGGCATGGTGTCGTTCTCCAGCGGGCCGCGCCACCCGTCCCGGAATCCGACGAAGCTGTGGCCGTAAAGGCCGACTCCCTTGCGGACGACGCCGCGGATGACCGCGTTCAGTCCGGGGCAGTCGCCACCGCCGGTCAGCACACCGATCCTCACAGCCAGGGCCCTCTCTTCCCGAGTCGCCCCCGATCCCTCCCACTTCCGGCGGCAGCCTAGCCCGCAACCGCCCAACCTCGACGCCATTCAGAAACTCGGCGTGGCATGTCAAACACTCTCAGTAATATTGGACGTCCGGCGGCAGGCAGGTCGAGGCGAACACGGACGTCGAGGCGAGCGCGGGGACGGCCCGAGCGCACGAAGACACACCCGAGTGCGCCAAGGGACGTCCGCGGGAGAGCGGGGCCTGGTGGAGCGGGCCTGGTGGAGCGGGGCGGAGCCCTGGGCGGCTACCCGGACGGCGCGTCGGCGACGATCCGCTGGCGCAACGCGCTGAGGACCTGCCAGCGGGCGAGGTTGTGCCGCGCGTCCGCGAGCGCGTCGTGCGCGTCGGGGGGCGGCGGCGGGAGCGTCGGGCTGCCGACGTCCTCCCACAGCTGCCGCAGGTCATGGGTGAACCGCGGCAGCCGCCGCGGCAGGGCCGGCATCTTCCCGAAGAGCTGGCAGAGGACCACATGATCGTAGGCGGCGTACCAGGCCCACAGCTCCGGGGCACCGTCCGCGGTCAGGAAGCGGACCACCTCGTCCCGGATCCGCTCCCGCGACATCCAGCTGGGGCTCGCCGGCGGCGGCAGCCGGTCGAGGACGTTGCGCCGCACCCAGGGGACGGCGTGGGCCGGATCGAACTCGGTGGAGACGGCGTAGAACTCACGCTCGCCGTCCTCGCTGACGATTCCGATGCTCACCAGATCAAGCCAGTGATGGCCGGAATCGTCGCGTTCGATGAACTCGGTGTCGTAGAAGAATCGGCCGCCCACTCGTCCAGTGTGCCCCGCGGGTCGAGGGGCGCCGCCGCGGGCATCCCCGCCGGCCGGGGGCACCCGCGCGGACCGTCCGGTCAGCGGCGCCGAAGGCGCAGGAAGAGCGGCCCGAGCACGGCCGCGGTCAGCGCCGCGCCGAGCAGCGGAAGGACCAGCAGCAACAGCGGGGAGTCGGCATCGTCGCCACCGCCAGTGGCGGCGCCAGCGCGACCGCCGCCGCCGGCTGCGGCCTCGCCGGCCGCAGCGTCGTCGGCCGCCTGCGGCCCCTGCCCGGCCTGCGCCAGGTGCGCCGCGCCCGACGAGCAGTTCACCGCACCCGCCCGGGCCGGCGCGACGGGCGCGGCACCAGTCGCCGGTGCGACCTCCACGCTGACCTCGGCCGCGCCGGCCGAGGCGACGACGCACAGAACGCCCGCGCCGGGCGCCGAGGTGACCTGGCCACCTGTCACCCGGACCTGGTAGCCCGACGAGTAGCTCCACCCCGGCACGACGATCGCGGTCGCCGTGCCGGCCGGGAAGGCGCCGCGCATCGCCGAGGAGGTGCGGTAGGTGAGGCGGAACACTCCCGAGGCGTCGCTCCCGTACGACTCCGGAACGCCCGCCACCGCGGCCGGGTAGGGCCGGACGACCTCCGCCGGAGGGGTGGCCGCGGCCCGCACCTGGCCGGCGCCGATGCCGGTCCCGGGACGGCCGGTGACCGGCTCGTCGTAGAACCAGCCCAGGTTGAACACGTCGCCGGCGTCGGCCAGCGCCCCGACCCGGGCCCGGGAGCCGTCCGCCCAGCCGGTGATGTACCCGGCCGCGCCGTTCGCGGCGACCCTGGCCGCCGGGTCGAACGGTGCCGCCTGAGCGACCCACAGCGTGTGGTTGGGATCACTGGAGCGCAGGGTGGCGGCAAGGTCCTCGGCGGCCGTCGAGGCCGGCACCTCGAAGCCGATCAGCCCGCCGACCGCACCGAACCGGCCCGCGAGCCGCCGCAGCCCGGCCGCCAGATCGGACGTCGAGGGCGTGTAGCCCGCGCTGCCGGGAACGATGCCGATCACGACGAACAGGCCGTGGTCGGTGAGGTCACGTACGACGGCCCCGGCCTGCTCCAGCCCGCCCTGTTCGGGGTCGCCAGCCGGAGGTCGCTCACCGTTGGGCGGGAACCGTCCGCCGGCCGTCATCGGCACCTCGAGACGGCTGCCGGTGAAGCCGTAGTCGATCCACCGGGCCATGTCGGCGGCAGTGGGCACGGTCCCCGCGGGCACGGTGACGCCGCGCGGCAGCACCACCCGCCCTGCGGTGTCGGTGAGGAAGCTGCCTGTTCGCGACACGGTGCCGGCGGGCGGCTGGGCCGCGGCGGCCGCCTGCGCGGTGCCCGGCGCGGAGGTCGCCTCAGCGCGCCCGACCGGCCCGGCGCCGCCAGCAGGGATGATCGGGACGGCAAGCAGCAGCAGTGCCAGCAGCGGCACCGCCGCGACCGACCGGCCGGTCCGACGCCCGGCCCGACGGCTGGATCTCCTCGGCAAAAACCCCGTCACGCCACGCACGGTGCAATCTTGCCGTGCCCTCCCCAAACGGGTCAGACCGGCCTGGGGTAGCGGTCTGGGAGCCGCCTGGGGCAGCGGATTCGGGCACGGTTGTGCGCGCTCAGGAACCGGAGACCGGTGCCCGCTCGGGATCCTTCCCCGCGCGGGTGGCCGGCCCCTCCCCCACAACCGGCGGCTCGGCCACACCCGAAGGCTCCGCCACGACCGGCGACTCGACCACGGCCGGCGGCTCGGCCACGGCCGAGGGCTCGACCACGGCCGAGGGCTCGACCACGGCCGAGGGCTCCGCCTGGCCCCGGCCCGCCTCCCTGGCCTGGGCCTCACGGGCCGCGGCGAGCTCCTCCTTGCGCCGCTGCGCGTACATGTCGACGTACTCCTGGCCGGACAGCGACATCAGCTCGTACATGATCTCGTCCGTCATCGACCGGAGCACGAAGCGGTCGTCAGCCATCCCGGCGTACCGGCTGAAGTCGAGCGGACGCCCGATCCGGATTCCGACCCGGCGGATGCGCGGCATGAACTGGCCCGGCGGCTGGACCTCGAACGTCCCGATCATCGCCACCGGAATCACGGGCACGCCGGCCTCCAGAGCCATCCGTGCGACGCCGATCTTCCCGCGGTAGAGCCGGCCGTCCGGCGAACGCGTGCCCTCCGGGTAGATCCCGAGCAGCTCGCCGGAGCCGAGCACCCGCACACCGGTACGCAGCGCGCCCTCACTGGCCCGGCCGCCACTGCGGTCGATCGGGACCTGACCGACCCCCTTGAAGAACTTCCGCTTGCTCCAGCCCTTGAAGCCGACCCCGGTGAAATAGTCACTCTTCGCGAGGAAGGTGATCCGCCGAGGCACCACCAGCGGCAGGAAGAAGGAGTCCAGAAAACTCAGGTGGTTACTGGCGAGGATCGCCGGCCCCCGGGTGGGCACCTGGTCGAGACCCTCCACCCACGGCCGCCAGAACAGCCGCAGCACCGGCGTCAGGATGGCCTTGACGACCCAGTACAACACGCAAGCTCCCCGCTTCGTCGCACCGCCGCCCGCCGGCGGCATTCCCGGACGCCCGCGCCCGGCCTCACCCATACCCAACGGGGAACGGGTGGAACGGGTTGCCCGGGGTGACCATATGGACCCCTCACGACATCGTCCACCACACGGCATCGTCCACCACACGGCGCCGACGTCGGAGTGTCATTCTCCGGCCGCCTCGCGGAGCTGGGAGGCCGGGTCCGTCCGAACAGCGGGCGGGGACCACGCCCGGCGGTAGAGGAGTCACGCACGGAACACACCGGACGATCAGTGGCCCGGCCGAGAAGTCAGGAAAAGCACGCGACCATGGCCAGTCGGGCCCTGGCATGCGAGCATGCAATTGTCGGTGTCGGTTCTCCCGCAGCCAGAGGGCGCGCCGGGCCACCCCTGACCACCCCCGCGCTGGGGCCGACCGGCGGCATGTCGGGCTCAGCGGCCACGGTTCGGTCGGCCGGCCCTCACGCGACTCCGGGTGCGCTGCCCGTACCGTCACCGGGAGTGCCCACCCCATGATCTGCGGCGGGTGCGTCGTGGGCACTCGACGCGGAGGGAGTGGATAGCCAATGGCGGGAGTCCCGGAGTCGGCGGTCCTGCCTGGCGCCGAGCCTTTCGATCTTCGCGGTGCCGGCACGGCCGATGCCGGCGCGGGCCCGGGGGCTGCCGGCGGGGACGGCGGAACCGGTGTGTTGCTCGTGCACGGCTTCACCGGCTCGCCGCACAGCATGCGCCCGTGGGGTGAGCATCTCGCCGCCGCCGGGCTGCGGGTGAGCTGCCCGCGGCTGCCCGGCCACGGCACCCGCTGGCAGGACATGGCCCGCACCACCTGGCAGGACTGGTTCGGCGCCGCCGACGAGGCCTTCGGCGAGCTGAGCCGCACCTGCGAGCGGGTCTTCGTCATGGGGCTGTCGATGGGCGGTACCCTCACGCTCCGCCTCGCCGAGGTGCACGGGGCCCGCGTCGCCGGCGCGGTGACCGTCAACGCGAGCCTCGGGACGGACCGGCGGATCGCCGTGCTGGCGCCGCTGCTCTGGCGGGTCATGCCGACCGTCCCCGGCGTCGCGGGTGACATCCGTGCGTCCGGTGTCCGGGAGGTCGGCTACGCACGGGTACCGACGAGGGCGTTCGCCTCCCTGCGCGAGCTGTGGGCCGTCACCCGTGCGGATCTCGGGCGGATCGTGTGCCCGGTGGTGGCCTATCGCAGCGTCGTCGACCACGTGGTCGAGCCGACGTCCGGCCGGCTGCTGCTCGAGGGGATCACGTCGGCACCCGTGGAGGAACGGCTCCTGCACGACAGCTACCACGTGGCGACGCTCGACAACGACAAGGAAACGATCTTCAAAGGTAGTGTGGAGTTCGTCACCACGCAGCCCGAGGCCGCGGCGCGATGACCGATCACGTCTCCGGCGCCGGGCCGCAGGACGCGGACCCCGACCGCGTTCCCACGGAGCCCGGCAGCCCCACCGCCCCGACGGGGGCGACCCCGGCGGGGGACGACCCGACCAGCCCGGGCGACACCCCCTCGTCTGCTGCCCCCTCGGCTGCTGCCGCCGCGGACACCGGCGACGCTGACACCCGCAGCACGGACACCGGCGCCGGCGCCGGCGCCGGCGCCGGACGTTCCCCGGCCACCGACGAGGCGGCTTTCCTCGACCTGGTCGCTCGTTTCCACGAGGAGCCGGCGGGCAGCGAGCAGTCGTGGCCTGCCGCCGAGGACCTCGACGAGCCCCGGCGGTCACCGATCATCATCATCAGGCCGTCCGGCCGGCGCCCGGACGGGATGCCGCCGGACGGGCGTCACCTCGCCGAGGACGACCCGGGCGAGCGGACCATCCCCCCGTCCCCGGCGGCGCCGTCCTCGTCCCCCTCCCCGTTCACCGGTGGCGACGTCGATCGCGCACCGACCGGCGAAGCGGACCGCGACCGGGACGGCGGCCAAGACCAAGACCGGGACCGGGACGGCGACACGCCGCCGAGCGGCTCCAGGCCCGGCGACATCGACCGGCTTGACGAGGCCGTGCGGGCGGCGTTGCGGCCCGCCGGCGGCGCGGACCCGTTCTCCGCCGGCGAGGACCCGGACGAAGACCACTACATTCCGCCGCCGGCGCCGCCGATCCCGCGGATGCGGCCGGGCACCCGCTGGGCGCTCGGCTCCATCGCGCTCGGCGTGGCGATCCTGGTGGTGCCGTCCCTGATCGGGATGGTGCAGGCTCGATCGCGGGACGTCGCAGGCGTCCTGCTCATTCTCGGCGGCGTCGGGACGCTGGTCGCCCGCCTGGGTGACCGGCCCCCGACGGACTTCGACGGACCGGACGACGGCGCGGTCGTCTGATCACGCCGGTGGAACACCGGGCGGTCCCGCGGGCCGCCCGGTCCATCGGCATTTGCACGACCGGCATTTGCACGACCGGCGCAGCCTTCCGCAGTGGCGTGAGGCAGCGCGACTGGCGGACCGGCAGGACAGGCGAAGGGCGGCTGCGTGCGTTTTCATGAGCAGGTCGAGGTGCACGGACACCTCATGGACACCGGCGTGCTGGCACGGGTGTTGGACGACGTCCTCGCCTACGGTGGCGACTACCGGGTCGACAAGATCGACCTTGGGCGGACCCACGACGACGAGTCCCACGCCGTCATCACCGTCGGGGCCGACTCCGCGTCCACCCTCGCGCGGATCCTGATGCGCGTCCAGGTCCACGGGGTGAACAAGCTGGTCTCCGGCGAAGCCGTGACCCGGCCCGCCGAAGCCGACGGCGTCTTCCCGGAGGACTTCTACTCGACGACGAACCTGGAGACCGTCGTGCACCTCGGCGGCCAGTGGGTACCCGTCGAGCACCCGGAGATGGACTGTGGGCTCATCGTCTCCGGCGGCCGGGTGCGCACCGTTCCGGTGGCCGACGTCCGCGCCGGTGACATGATCGTCTGTGGTGCCGACGGGGTGAAGGTCGTGCTGCCCGTCGCCGACCACTCGACCCGGGTGCACGGCGAGTTCGCGTCGATGTCGTTCAGCTCCAGCGCGGCACGCCCGCAGGCGGTGCTGGTCAAGACCGTCGCCCGCCAGATCCGCGAGATCAAGGCGGAGGGCTACCAGGTCCTGTGGGTCGCCGGGCGGGCCGTGGTGAGCACCGGGGCGTCCCGGGCGATGACCGCCCTGGTCGAGGCGGGCTTCGTCGATGTGCTCTTCGGCGGGAACGCGCTTGCCACCCTCGACCTCGAACGCGCGCTGTTCGGCAGCTCGTTCGGCCTCGGCAGCCCGCACAGCCGGCGGGTGCAGCGCGGCAACGAGCAGCACATCCGCACCGTGAACACGATCCGCCGTGCCGGGTCGATCCGGGCGGCGGTGGAGAGCGGGCTGGTCACCGAGGGAATCATGCACGCGATGGTGAAGGCCGGGAAGTCGTTCGTCCTGGTCGGCTCGGTCCGGGACGACGGCCCGCTGCCCGACGTGCACACCGACATCCTCGCCGGTCAGCGGGCGATGCGCGCCGCGCTGCGTGGCGTCGGCTTCACCGTGATGGTCGCGACCACCCTGCACTCGGTCGCGACCGGGAACATCCTGCCGGCGTCGGTGCCGGTGGCCTGCGTCGACATGAACCCGTCGACGGTGACCGGGCTGACGGACCGGACGTCGGCCCATGCCCTCGGCGTGGTCGCCGACGCGGGCCTGTTCCTCGAGCAGCTCGCCACCGAGCTCGTCCCCGACTACCACGCCTGACCCCCTTGGGCTGCCGCCTCGTCCGCCGTGGCGGGAAAGGGCCTGCACGGCCGCGGCGGTGGCCGCCCGGCGAGCTGCCATGAATAAGAGTCGCGGACGTCGCCGGAACGCGGACCTCGCCGGAAGGGGCCAGATCGGGCTCGGCAGCCGCGACATGGCGATTCGATTGACGAACATGAGGATGTCGACGGGATCCCATTCGAGGTCGACACGGCCGGCTTCCTGGGCCCTGCGCAGTTGCGCATCGGACAACCTGGGACCGCGGTAACCGAGTGTGGGGTGGTTCCGCTGAACCGCTCCACCCGGCGCGGACGGTCGCTGTCACCACGGTCGCCGTCACCGCGGTCGGGAATCGAGGCCGGAGTTGGACGAGCCAGGATTGGGTCGGGGTTGTGAGAACTGTCGGTGGTCGGTGTGACGATGCGCGGGTCCGATAGAGCGACGACACCCCTGGCCCGGTGATCCTCATGATCGACACTTCTGCTGCTGC